>CAYZGY010000447.1:0-4216 GCA_964478085.1 uncultured Planctomycetia bacterium | reverse complement strand
TTCATCGTACTCGGCGATCGTCTCGTCGCTGATGGTCCATCGGCAGAGTCGCGTGACGTCGCGAGTCTCGCCATTCGTGTACCTCGCGGTCACGACGAGTTGGAGACGTCGTCGCTGTCCGTCGAGCTCGAAGCGCGGCGGGTAGATCTCGAGCTTTTGAAGCCCTTCAGCGATCTCGATGTCGTTCGCGTGGACGACACCGCCTGCGATGCTTGTGAAGATCGCGAAGAGCGAAAGAGCGAGCGTGAACGAAAAAGCGCGCATCGACGAGTCCTCCAGCCATCGCGACCAACTGTGCGAAGGCGGGACTCAGCTTAACTCACGGCTTCGCGACTTTCACGAGTACGACGGGGCTTTTCGACTCGATGTTCGCGTCGCCGATCTTCGCGCGCGCCAGGGCGGCGACTCGGTGGAGGGAGTTCGGCGGAAGGTTGCCTGCGAGCTCGAGCTCGACCTCGATCTCGTTCTGATTCGCGGGAATCGTCGTCGTCGCCGGACCCTTGATGCCGCCCGGGAGCGAATCCCACACGATTTCGACGGCACCGAGCTTCGACGACGCGCGAATGACGCTGAGACGAACCTTCTGCTTCTGTCCTGGCTTGCCAGACCCGATCGGCGCGGCGAGCAGTTGGAGTGGCTCGACGACGCGAAGCTTGACGTTCGCGAGGGTGCTCTCTTTCGGCTGATTCTGGAATGTCGCCCTCGCACGGATCTGGAACGCGTACTCGCCGACGGCGAGCTCGGGGCCGGGCTTGAGGACGATCGCGCCTCCGATCTTGTCCTTCGGAACGGCGTTGACGGTCGCCGTAAGACCTTTCGGAAGACCTGATACTTCGAGACCGATCGGGTCCTTGAATCCCTTGTCGATTCGCTGCGCGACGATCGGCACGTTGAGGTCGTCACCGAAGCGAGGGACGAGGATTTCGTCCGCAGGCGCTACCAGCGAGACCTTGAAGAAGTCTTTGAACACGGGGCGAATTCCGATCGCGAGATGGCCGTCGAGCTCGACCGGGGGATACGGCGTTCGACTGAAGCTCTTGCGCAGCGGCGTGATCGAGCTCGCGGTCGTGCGAATCGTTTGCTCGCCGACCTTTGCCGTACCGACGATGCGAAACGGCACGGCCTGTCCGGTTTCGAAGCGGTCCGGAACGCGCGCGCGCAGCGTCGTGTCCTTCTTGCCCTTGCCGATCACGTGACCCGAGAGCTCGAAACCCTCGCCGGCGCCGTCGATCGAAAGCTCGACCGGACCGTCGTATCCCGCTCGATCGCAGAGCACCTTCGCAACGAACACGCCGCCTTTCGGCGCGTCGAACTTCTCGGCCTCGACGCGGAGCGAGAATCGCGGAGCGTGCTCACGCACCTCGACGCGGTAGGCGTGCTCGGGTCCGTGACGTCGGAGGAGGTCTTCGACCATCAACACGTGCGCGCCATCTTCCGCGAAGGTGTGCTCGAAACGACCTTCGTCGGAGCCGCTGTCCTCGATCTCGGCGAGCATCGCGCCCTTCGCGTTGTAGAGGCGGAAGAAGAGATCGCTCGGCGAGCCCATGCGTCGCGTGATGCCGCGGAAGGAGAGGCGCTGACCCTTCTTCGCTTCGAAGCGGAAGAAGTCGCGATCTTTGCTCGTCGTGAAACGCCCGTTGAGGGCACCCGGCACGGCTGCCGGGGTGGCTTTCTCACGCTCGTTGTTCGGCTCGACCTCGAGCGTGTCGGTCAGGTCGCTCGTCAGCACGGTGACGTACGACGAGCTCGCTCCGCCCGGAAACCGAACCGGCACGCGCTTCGCCGTGTCGCGATCGTCGGCGTCCGTCTTGATCGCGGGCACTTCCGCGCCCTCGACGAGAGGGCCGGCGACCTCGAGGCTTCGTTCCTCACCGAGACGAGCCCCCATCGGATACGGCACGGTCACGAGTGGAAAATCGCCGACGCGAAGCCGATAGCGATGAGCCGCACCGCCGCCGTAGTTGATGTCGCGAAGCTGAATCGTGTAGTCGCCGTCCTTCTGGAAGACCCAGGAGAGGCGCGAATCGGACTGCGTGCCGAGCTCGTCGTCGCTGTACGCGAGCTCGCGCTGCTCGGAATCGAGGAGTCGAACGACGGCATCGAGCTGCGTGCCGAGTCGTTGCGCGAAGACCTCGATCGAAACGCGCTGTCCTTTCTTCGCGGAAAAGCGGTAGTAGTCGAAGCTCGTCCCCTCGCAGGTGCCGTCGACAGCCGTCGGGATCGTGATCGCCTGGGCGGTCTCGAACTTTCGATTGCGTGGGTTCTGCGCGAGCGTTGGAAGGTCGTCGATCATCAGGAGGGCGAGACTCGAGACTCCTTGGGATGAGGCGAGCCGTACACCTCCGACGCCGATCGGAGTTTCCGCGGGTACCGTGAGGCGAAACGTGATCTTCCCGCCTTCCGTGCCGTTCTTCTCGATGTCCGGGGTGAGCTCGACCTTCGCCGGGAAGCTCGTCCAGAGATGCGTGGCGCCGGCGAGATCCTTGCCGAAGAACGTGACATCGACCGACTTGTCCGGAGCGACGGCATACGGGGTCGTGCGCTGAATCGAGGGCGGTGCACCCAGGAGCGCCACCGGGATCATGAGCAACCACGCGAAGAGGAATCGACGCGCAGCGTTCGTGATCGAGCTCGTGCGAGCAGTTCTCATGTCACTTCCGGGTCTCGCGTTCACAGACATTCACCAATCGTCTATTCTGCGCGGGGCGACCTCTTTTCCAAAACCTTTCAGGGTTTCGTTCGGGATGCCGGCGTCGTCCTGGGAGCGTTTCGCTCTCGAATTCGGCGCATCGTCTCCTCCGAGACGGCGAATTCCAGCTCGTTGGAGACGATCTGTCCTGTGAAGGGCTTCGCGCCGAACCACTCCTCGAAGGTGCGGAACGCGTCGTCGAGAAAGAGAACACGTCCCGGGTGACTCAGCGACTTCCGAATGACGACCCTCTCCGTGCCCGTGTTCGTCAGGGCGATCTGCACGTGAAGCGGCCGGGGGAGCTCGATCGACCCGAAATCGCTTCGGACTTCGGAACTCTTCCGAGCCGTGCTTCGATTTCAGCATCGGGGGTTTTCAGCTCGAACCCCGAAATCGTGATCCGGGAACGAGTCTCGAGGAGCTGGACCTCGAGCTTCTGCTCGTCGTGTCTCGCCACGCACCAGAGCATGTCTCCCGAATCGTCGAATTCGCAATTCACATAGCTCGGAGGATCCTGCTCCAGAGAATCGAACCCTTCGAGGGGGGCGTAGACTTGTGGAGGCAACTGGCGCCGTCACGACGGAGGACAGTGATTCGACCACCGAGCACCATCGCGAGTATCTGCCCGCTGGGGTGGACCGAAAGAGAGTCGATCTCCTCGTCGTGCAGACCGATTCCTCGGACGTTCAAACTCTCTCCGATGATCGAAAGGTGCTCGTCGAGGTCGGCCGCCGCGGCGACGAATCGAGCGGAGGCGCAGGAAAAGTAAAACGCGCCGTGCTCGAGCTCGACGACGTCGGACGGAGTGATTCGGATCAACGGCCAGTCCTTTCGCGAATACGAGAACAGGTACCCCGAGCGTGCCGGGAATCACGAAGGAAAGCCATCACTCGTTCTCGAACAGCTCGTCACCGCGAAACGTTCGCGAGACCTTCAGTGTGCGAAACGAACCGGAGTCGTCGTTCTTCTCGCGCCTGATTCGCACGAGTCGCAGATCATTCAGGACGGAAATCGCTTCCGCGATCGTCGGGCGGCCGATCTCTTCGAGCGTAGGAATCTCGTGGAGTCGAGTCGAAGGAGACGACCAGCGGAGAATCAAGACAGCCACGCGAATCGACTCGTCATCGATCGAGGTCGACGGGAGGGAGAGCGACTGCGAGAGGAGATAGAACGGAAAGGTCAGGAAGTTGGCGGAGTAGGCGACAAAGACAAGGATGATCAGATCAGGCTCGAAGGAGACACGCCAGTAGCCGTGGATCCAAGGGCCTGCGGCGAGAAGATCCGGGTCCTCAGTCTCGTGGTTCTTCCAGTAGTTTCGCGTTCGGTAGATCCCGAAGACCGTGTAGACGAGGAACAAGGCCGCTGCGCAAAGGAGCTGGATGCCCGCCGCGGCGAATGGGGCGAGCCTCCCGACGAGCACGAGAAACAGCAGGTAAGCGAGGACGAGAAACAGGGCTGCCCCGAGCGTCCCGAAGACGGCGAAGGTCCACGCATCTCGTCGACTCGTTTCGAGGAATTCTCGAAATC
>CAYZGY010000446.1:0-6890 GCA_964478085.1 uncultured Planctomycetia bacterium | reverse complement strand
TTCCAGTCGACCGCAGCCTCGGCGAAGAACCAGCGTCGATCAACTCGGATGACCTTGAAGTGCTCGTCACCGCCGCCCGGGGCTGTCGCTTTCAAGATCACGTAGGTCGGCGTGATCTCGACCGGAGAGATCTTGCCGCCCCCGAGCCACTCGCGGATGTCTTTCACCTCGAGCGCATCGTCGATTCCGTTCTCCTCGAGACTCGTCATGAGGCTCGTGATGGACCAACGCTTGAAGGCCTTGAAATTCGAGATTCCGAGGAGCTTAGGCACATCCTCGAGCAGATCGACAACAGGCTGGTACTGCGGCGCACTCTCTTTGACGTACAGCGAGATCTGCGGATGGAGATCCTTGCCGGCCTTGAGCAAGACCTCGTGAATCTTGGCGAACTCCTCTTCGTTGATGAGCGTGACGAGCTTCTTCACGAGCTGGTCGAAATCACTGGCGTAGCTCGGGGGCATCAGCTCGAGGTACGCGGTCCCGAGCTTTCCCTCGGCGACCAGATCGACGAGGCCCTGGAAGTGCTCGACCGGATCGCCGGCCTCGGCTCGCTTCTTTTCGGCCGCTTCGTCGGAGCACGACGCGAGAAGTGGCAGAATCGGGAGGAGGAGGACGGAGAGGCGCGGAATCGACATCGAGTTTCTCCGTGTGTTCGGCTTTGGTTCGGGCTCCCTCGGGAAATGTTCGGGGAGTCTGGTCGAGACTGTACCCGGAAGAGGTCGCTCGCGCACGCTTCAGCGTGTTCCTCGCGGAGCTACTCGCAGGCGTCTTCGCCGTCGAGCCGCGTGAGGTTGAGACCTTGGACGACCTCGATCGTGCCGGCCTCGACGTCGTAAACCCAGTGCTCGATGACCTTATGCGCCTGGGAGGAGAACGCGTAGGGGCGGGGGTGGCGAACGATGCCGAAGCGGACACGCGTGACCCGATCGCCCGACGCCTCGAAGTCGACGATGATGTACCGCGAGGCGTGGCGGCACTTGAGCGACGTACCGCGGAGGCGTTCCGGTTCGTCGAAGAGCGCATCGACGGTCGCGCGCGCAGCGCGCTCGAGGCGTCGTCGTCGTAGCCATTTGCGAAGGCCCATCTTCTCGTTCGTTTTCTTGTGGGAGGTCTTTTCCAGGGTATCATCGATCCTGACGAGGTTCGAACGACTCGCTCCGTTTGATCGTGCGAAAGGGTATCGACGTTGAGGAAGCTCTCTCTGGCAACAGGGATCTGGGTGGTGTCCGCCTTCGCGGATTTGGCCGCGCAGGGAAATACGTGTGCCGAGGCGATTTTGGTCGGCGTCGGCGAAGTGCAAGGCACGACGGTCGGGGCTCCGGAGAGCGGGCGCACCCAGTGTGACGAAGACACGGACAGTCCGGCTCGCTGGTTTCGTTTCGTTCCGCCACAGCCCGGCATTCTGATCTTGTCGACCTGCGGGTCCTCGTTCGACACCGTCTTGTCCGTCTACTCGAGCTGTTCTGGTGGCGAGCATTCCGAGCTCGAGTGCAACGATGACGCTTGCGTAGACGGAGATTTCCAATCGATCGTCGAGCTCCCCGTTCGTGCGGAGACGAGCTATTGGATTCGCATCGCTGGTTTCGGTGGCGACACCGGGCCGTATACGCTGACAGTCGAGCTCGAGGAGGCTCCCGCGGGATCGAGTTGCGAGGAGGTCGTCGACATCGCTCTCGGTCAGGAGGTCGAAGGTCGGACTTTCCGTGGAGTGAGACTCGGCACATCGGAGTGCGGCAGTCGAGACGGCGGCGGCGACGCGGTCTATCGATTCGTCGCTCCCGAGAGCTGTCTTATCGTCGCGGACACCTGTCGGAGCGTTTTCGATACGGTTCTCTCGGTTCACACAAAGTGTCCCCCTCTGATCGAGAACCAGCTTCGCTGCAGTGACGACGCGTGCGGTACGCAGTCGTCGATCGCGATCGAAGTCGAGGCGGGGGAGACGTACTTTCTTCGTGTATCGGGATACGGCATCGAGGTCGGCCCCTACCGACTCGGGGTTCGTTGCGAGGAGCGTCCCGACCTGTCCGAGGGACCCGATCTCAAGGTCACCGGGATGGACGGAATCGTGCAAGTCGAACGCGAGGGCGACGCGGTCGCGATCTCGATGGAGACGACGCTCTGCAACGTCGGCTCGGAGCCGGTCGACTGGTACAGGAATCCCGATCCGCGGCATCCCTTTCTCGTGTTCAACGCGTATCGGCTTTGGGGCGGGCGACTCGTTCAGATCGGACAGTCGTGGGTGAAGCACGGATTCAGCGCGTCGCAGCAGGACGGCCTCTGCTTGCTGCCGTGCATCTACGACGAGAACGACAATCTCGGATCGGGATGTGCCGACGTCTATTCGGATGACATCAATACCCACCAACCTACTTTCGGCCCTCGAGCCGAAATTGATCCGCGCACCGGCGAGTTCGAGTACGAGGGGTCCCACATCGCGACGGCGTCCGAGCAGCATGGACCGCTCGACCATCGTCTCGTGATCTCAGACGATGATCTCGACCCGACGATCTATCCCGACGCGGAGTTCTTTGCCGAGCTCGTCGTCGTGAGTCCTGGTGACGTCGATCGATCGAACAATCTCGGTTGGCAGCAGTTCTTCATCTCGAGAGGCGGGCCGGGCGAGGACTGGTCCTTCGATTTCATCCACAACCTCGCCGAGAACACGACGGTCCTGACGAATCTGGAGGGTGCGACGCAGACGGAAATCCGGGCCGCAGGAGACGGAGACGGCGAGCGTTGCTATCTGAGTTCGCGTGTGACGCGAAACGACGACGGAACGTATCGATACGAGTACGCGCTCTTCAACTTTGACGTGGCCTCGGGGATCGAGGCCTTTGCGCTCGCGATTCCGAGCGGTGTCGAGATTCACGGCGCGGGCTTCTACTCGAGCGGCACCCGAGACTCGGAGTACGAAACGCGTCTTTGGGAGTTCTCGCACGGCGGCGGTGTGGCCTCGTGGTCGACCGAGCCTTTCGAGTCGCGAGCCGAGGCGAATCCGCTCTTTTGGGGAACGCTCTACAATTTCTGGTTCGATTCGACCGGCGAGCCGACGGATGTCGACGTCGCGCTTCGTGCGTTCGTCCCAGCGGGCGGTCCCGAGCTCGTAGGACGGACGACCGGTCCGAGTGCGCCGAGGTTCAAGCGGTCCGACGCGAACGCCGACGGCACGACGGAAATCTCGGACGCGATCTACGTGCTTTCGTTCTTGTTCACCGGTGGCGACGCGCCGCCTTGTCCAGATGCCGCCGATGCGAACGATTCGGACGATGTAGACCTCTCCGACGGCGTCGCCATTCTCGCGTGGCTTTTCCGCGGTGGAGCGCTGCCTCCCGCACCAGGACCGGGAGTCTGCGGGCCGGACCCGACTCCGTCGGCGCTCGCGTGGTGCGTCTACGCAGCTAGCTCTTGCGAGTGATCGAGCACTCGTGAGCGAAGCTACTTCGGCGCGCCTTTCACCGGCTCGGCCGTTCTGTGGTCCTTGACGACGGGCAAGAGAATCCGCGACGGGTACTTTTCGCTGAAGTGAACGCGATTCGTCGCGATGCGAGTCTCGTCATCGGAGCGCTGCGGCTTCCCCGTATTCGGGTTCGGATCGTACTTCGGGTCGTTGCTGCTCGTGACGTGAAGAGCGATGCGATGGCCCTTGTTGAACGCGTACGCCGTCGACCAAAGATCGATGGTCACGGGTACGACCTTTCCCTTCTCGAGAAAGACCTCGCGTTCGAGCCCTTCGCGGTAGCGCGCTCGGATGATTCCGTCGAGGACGAGAGCTTCGTAGCCGTCGGGGTAGACGTCGACGAGCTTGGCGACGAAGTCGGTGTCGGGCGCGTCGGACTCGACGAAGAGCTGACAGGAGACGCGGCCGCCGATCTCGAGCGCGTGCTCGAGCGGCTCGGTTCGGAAGCGGAAGTAGTCGTCGCGCTTTCCGACCTTGCGCTGATCGAGTGGACCGCGGCCGCCTTGGATCAAGTTGTGCCCGCCGATCGTTCGTGCGGTGTTCTTCGGGTCGTACTCGTAGGTGATCGAGGTCGTTTCCGCGTCTGCGGAGGCCGAGCTCGGTGGAGAATCGGCGAGCGCCAACTTCGGATGGAGAAAGAGTGAGCGCGGTCGCGAAATCGGCGGCCACGAGGGAGCTTCTCGCCACTCGTTCCCGGGTGCGCCGGGTGATTCGAGTGCGCCCATGACGTAGTAGGTCACGCGTGGTTCTCGGTCCGTTCCGTTACGCTCATTCTTGAGCCAACGATCGAACCAGCGAATCTGGAGCTTCGTGCTCAGGTACTCCCCGGGGTTCGCCTCGGGGTACTTGGAACGACCGCCCATGAGTCCGTGCGCCCATGGACCCATGACGACACGCTGATTGCCGGCAGCGAGTCCGCGTCCGCGAGACTGGATCCCGACGAAATTGTCGATCGTGCCCTGCGCGAAAATGTCGTACCAGCCGCCGACGTTGAAGATCGGGATGTCGATCTTCTCGTAAAAGTCGCCGATCTCGCGCCAGTCCCAGAAGTCGTTGCCGGGCGGATTCTCCATCGTCATGTCGATCGCGAACTTCGCACCCTGCGCCGTCAGCCAACCGTCGTTGAGCTCCTTGCGGTACACGCCCCCGTTGTACACGGTGACACGTCGGGCGCTCGACCCCGCGACCGCGACGAAAGCGCAGACGAGGTGGGGCGGTCTCTGCGTCGCCGCGAGATTCGAGGTCACGCCGAGGGCGGAGGCACCGGCCATTCCCACCCGACCGTTCGACCAATCCTGTGCCGCGACCCACTCGACCGCGTCGTGCCCGTCGTGGTGGTCGGTCAGGAACGGGTTGTACTTTCCCTTCGAGCGAAACTTGCCGCGGCAGTCTTGCGCGATGTAGGCGTAGCCCGCCTCGACAAAGTCCTTCGCTTGACCTTGCAGCCTACGCTTGTTGTAAGGAGTGCGTGCCAGCACACAGGGCCAGGGTCCTTCGCCTTTCGGCAGATGGATATCGGTGGCGAGCTCGACGCCGTCGCGCATCTTGACCATCTGGTTCTCGAGACCGAAGACGGTCGGTTGCGAGAGGAGTGTCGTCGCGAGAGTCGTCGCGAGAGTCGTGCAAACGAGTGTAAGGTGGGGTTTAAAGAGGCGCATTATAATAGAGCGGCCAGAGCAGGCCTCGCCGATTTCACTTTATTTCCCCACGGTTTCCAGCTAAACCGTCGCAGAGGAAGAAAACAGAAGTGGAGAGTGAACGAGCGATGAAAGCTATCCCCGTCCTGATCGCGCTCTTGGTCGTCGGTTGTCGCATCACGCCTGGCCCGAGCGCCTCGCAGGTCCCCGAGAAGGAGGAGCTCTTCGGTGTCTCCGTCGAAGGTCGAGACATTCGAGGTTCGATCTTCGGGGTGGACGGTCCCACGTATTTCCTTTTCGCCGTCATCCACGGTGACGAGCCGATGGGCGAACCTCTCCTGCGCCGATTCAGGGACGAGCTTCGCGCCCGCCCCGACCTCGTCGACGGACGACGCATCGTCGTCATCCCGGTCGTCAACCCCGACGGCCTTCTTCGCGAGAAGCGGCGCAACGTCCGAGACGTCGATCTCAATCGCAACTTCGCCGCCAAGAACTTCAAACCGGGCGGCGGGCGCGGACCGAGCGCTGAAAGTGAGCCCGAGGCCCAAGTCGTCGCGAAGGTGATTCGCCAATTCTCACCGCGACGCATCATGGCCGTCCACGCACCGTACCACTGCGTCAACTGGGACGGCCCTGCCGAACCCCTCGCACGCAAGCTCTCCCAAGCGAGCGGTTACGAGCTCAAACCGTCGATCGGCTACCCGACACCCGGCTCCCTCGGGAGCTGGGCCGGAATCGATCTGCAGATCCCGACGATCACCCTCGAGCTCCCCGATCCGATCAGCGCCGACCGCGCGTGGTCGGACATGCGAGAGGCGCTCGAGATCTTCGTGACGCCGTGACCGGCTGATTCGAAGGCGCCGGGACGTATTCATTCGGAAGCCGCACGTTTTCGGAACGAATGGCCGTCGAAAGCGAACGCTCATCGGGCCGGGGTGGTTCACGTCAGGGCAGGTCGACCTCGTGACATCGACGCGACTTCTGCTGCGCACACAGACCGATTTCGGAAGATACCCGGCCACTCTCTGGAGCGTACTCGGGTCGGCACAGAAGATCTCGAACTATGAGAAAAGGCGCTCGACTGTGGCGTCGCCGCCGAGATCGGCGTTTCCGAAGACTTCGCGCTCAAGGAGATGGCCGACCGAGTCGTCGCGGATCTCGGAGCTCTCAAGACCTATCCAGCTGCCGAAGCTCGCTCGCGCCGATTGGAGTTCACGAACGGCATGTCGGCGAACGAGCGTCATGGATGTCTCGGGAACTGGACACGCCTCGGATTCGATCAGCACAGCCTCGATAGCGATTCGGAGGTCTCGATCGGGACGGTCGTCAACAACCGTTCGGATCGCATCGCGCGTTCGCGCGTCTTTGCGGACATCCTCGTGCGTGACCTCTCGGCCGATCAGCACTTTCTGATCGGTGACAACCTCGCAGGACTCGCAGGTTACGTCGAGGAATCATGGGCCGCGCACTCGAGGGAGCTTTCGCCGGTTCAGGAGGATGAGGACGGAGTCGCGCAGGACCCGGTCGACGTCTTTCTGCGTGCGGCACAGCGGATGCGGCTTCCGACGCGTCCAGAAGAGGTTCGGGCGTTTCTTCGGGCGATGCTCGAAGTGCAGGATGCGGAGCTCGATCTCGATCGGCTCGAAGTCCTCTGGGGCGACTCGACCGGGCGCCGCGCGGCGGACCAGGCGGTGAGGGCGAACACCACCTCCTCCAAGGCGTGCGCGAACTGCCCATCCAGGGCCGCGCGGAAGATCTCCGCGACCGCGTAGGGGTCGTTGGCGAAAGCCCCGCAG
>CAYZGY010000445.1:0-6907 GCA_964478085.1 uncultured Planctomycetia bacterium | reverse complement strand
CGCGGTCGGCAACGATCACGAGTACGACGATACGTGGAAGCTCCAGTACGTCGGCAACGTCAATCCGTACTTCGAGACGGTCGGTGGATTCCGCGAGGTCTTCCACGCGTTCTACGAGCAGGAATGGTCGACGCACGAGGAAGAGCCGACGCCGAGCAACCCGTCGCCGGGTGACCGACACGGCTACCTCGACTATGACGCCGACGGTATCACCGACGGCGAGGGCGCGTGGGTCGTCACGTACATTGCGGACTCGGGCTTCGATCAGTACAGCATCTTCGACGGCCGCGAGGCGGACGATCACACGAACAACGGAATCTACGATCTCTTCACGACCGAGATCTACGAGGCGGCTCCGCTCTTCTTCGAGATCGCCGGTGGTGCTGGTGCCGAGGAGGCCGATGGCGGTGGCGCGCTCTTCGCGCAAATCTTCGAGCAGAACTTCATCGCCGGGCTTGTCGACAACGACCTCTCGGGCGACAACTCGGTCCAAGAGTACTGGCACCTCGCGAACGAGGGAGAAGGCAACGACAAGCCCGGTTGGCTCCTCGGTGATCGCGGAACGGTCAACTTCGACGGAACGATCGAGGAAGACGAGTTCACTGGCGGGAATTGGCTCCTCGGGCGCGACGCGGACGGGCGTCTGGTCTACGCGCAGAAGGATCCGGGTCTCGACACGGGCGGCGGCGGAGTCGGCGGCGGAGTCGGCGGTGGTGCCGGGGGTGGCGACGGCGGTGGCGCCGGTCTGGGCGGTGATTTCTTCCAGTACCTCCTGGCGGATGACAACAACATCAACGCCGGCTTCCTCGACTACTGGGCCGCACCGCCGGCGCCGGTCGTCGGTCAGGATGGCGTGACGCTCGAGATCCTCGAGGATACGTCGCGACTCGCGAATACCTTCCTCGGTCTCGTCGGTACGGAGCGCATCTACGAGGGCTCGCTCCTCGCTCTCAGCTCTACCTCTGGCACGTGGCACCAGGTGCGCAACGAGGCGCTCAATAAGAGCGGCGGAGACTGGGACCTCGCCGTCATCAACGACGGCGCCGAGAACGCCTGGGCTCGCTCGCTGGCGCAGTCCATCGGGCAGACCGTCTGGCTCGGCGCCGACGAGATCTCGAGCTCCTCGCCCGACTACTTCACCGTCTACTGGGTCGACGGAACGACGAGTCGACACAACTCCGGCTACGAGAACTTCAACGCCGGTGAGCCGAACAACTGGGAGGGTATCGACGAGGATTTCCTCGAGCTCTACCACACGACCGGAACTTGGAACGACGACCAGCACCACGGGCCGCACCGAGGAATCCTCGAGCGCGCGCCGCAGTGGAGTGCCGAGCAGTTCGTCCAGGAGACGCAGCACGACTACGAGATGCGCGTCGAGATGCCCTGGCAGGAAATCGAGGACTTCCGCACGGACATCACGTACCTGATCTTCACGGACGCGCACCCGATCATCGGCAAGCGCCCGCGCTACGAGACGCTCCAGACGAACGTCCCGGTCATCAAGTTCGAGCAGGTCACCAACTGGCGATACGAGCCGGTCTACGAGCAGCAGTTCGCGGGCTACTCGACGACGGCCGTCTTCGAGGACGAGCCGGGCGATCTCTCGATCTTCGACCTGGAGACGCTCTCGGCGAGCGGCAACGTGACGCTCAGCGCCGGTGGCCAGGTCATCGTCCATGCGAGTGTCAACGCGCACGGTGACGCGAGCGCCATCATGATCGACTCGGAGACGAGCGACGTGACGATTGGCGAGGACGTCGACGAAGAGGCGACCCTCTCGGATCTGATCTACCTCCAGGCGACGCAGAGCATCGAGATCACGGCGGACGGTAGCGTCGACGTCGGCGAGACCGCGCAGCTGATCGTAACCGGCACGGAAGAAGGTGAAGGCGGTGGCGCGGGCGAGCCGCTCTTCGGAGTGTCGATCTTCGCGGAGACCGGCTGGGTCGAGTTCGGCAGCCTCTCCGACATCGAGTCGGCCGGCTCCGTCGAGCTGCGCTCGGCGACGGACGTACACCTGCCCAACATCGTCCTCGCGGGCGATCGACTCGAGGTGTCCGCAGGCGATCCGCTCGACGGTGTCGACCTCGAGGGCAGCATCGCGTTCACGAGCGGCCTCGTCGGTGGCGAGGAAGAGGGCGAGATCCCGGTTCGCATGCTCCAGGCGAGCGACGAGGACGGCGAGATCATCCTCCGCGCAGGTGCGACCGCCGGCTCGATCGACCTCCAGGATGCCCACCTCCAGAGCGGCTCGCGCATCGAGCTCGAGGCCGTCGCCGGCACGATCGAGCAGACGGGCGGCATCATCGAGACGACGACCTTCAGCGCGCTCGCGTTCGGCGATATCACCGCGAACGTCAACGCCTCGGTGATCGAGCAGGCGACCTCGACGAACGGTACGGTCAACCTGACGCTCGGAATCATCCCCGTCGGTGCGACGAGCGGCTCCGGACTCGATATCGAGATCGTTAGCCTCAGCGTCGCGACGGGCGTCATCGAGCTCGAGACCTTCGGAAACCTCAAGATCGGTGACGTCCGCAACCTCGGCGGTACCGATTCTGACGACATAAGGATCATCGTCCACGCGGGCGGCGGCCAGCCCTCGACGCTCGAGATCGGGGTCCTGGCCGCGACGGGTGACGGAGACGTCATGCTCGAGGTTGCGGGCGCCATCACGCGCAACACCGTTGTGGCCGATCCTGTCGTGCTCGGTGACCACGTGATGATCCAGGCCTCGGGCGAGGTCGATCTCGAGATCGTCGCCAACCGCATCGACGTGATCGTCGACGCTGAAGGCGACGTGACGATCGACGGTCGTGGTGACAACGCGAACTTCGGTGGAGAAGGCGGTGGCGCGAGCGTCGAAGAGATCACCCTGGCGCTCGATGCGCTCGGCGGCCAGATCGATGTCAACACGGACGTCGACCTCGTCGCCGAGAGCGTCACGCTCCAGAACGACTCGTCGAACGAGCTCTTCCCGTACGTGATCGCGCTGACGACGATCGAGGGCTCCGATGCGAGCATCGAGGTGGTCTTCGTCTCGAACGGAACCTACGCCTCGACGGAGGAGGATGCCGAGATGCTGCGCCTCGAGGCGCTCAACGGTCTCCTCTCCCAGATCGACTGGAGCACCGAGATCGACGGTGGTCTCCTCTCCGAGGACCTGCTCTCGCCGGCGACGAACACCGAGGGCGAGCCGATCGTCCGCTTCGTCCAGCTGGGAATCACGGCAGCGTACGACCTCCGCGACATCATCGCGGCCGACTTCCACGAGGAAGCCGACGGCGAGGTCATGAACGTCGACGAGGCGCTCGTGATCACGAGCGCGATCGAGGCACACCTGCTCGCCTCGTACTCGACCTCGGTCGGGGAGGAGCTTTCGGACGACGATCTCGCTCAGGTCCACTCGCAAGCGATGGCGATCGCCGGGCTCGGTGCGCAGTTCTCGTCGGTCGGTCAGGTCATGATCCACTCCGACGCGCACATCTTCGGCACGGGCATCGACTTCGGATTCGGCGGCGGCGCGTCGCTCGAGGCTCGCGGGTTCGCCGACTTCGCACGCTCCGTTTACGAGCAGTTCCTGCTCGGTAGCACGGACGACGGTTCGTCGGACGGAGGTGGGGCCGGCGAGGTCGAGAACCAGCCGTCGATCATCGCCGGTCAGGCTTCGCTGATCGCGAACGGAGACATCGCGCAGGTCTTGACCTCGGTCCAGATCTTCGACGAGATCCGCACCCTCGAGGAGGGTACGGTCACCGTCCTCGACCTCGACAGCGTCATCGACGTACGTGCGGGAGCCAAGCTCGTCGCCGGCAGCGCGATGAACGGCGATTTCCGCCTCGCCGCGCTCGGTGGGCTCGACGTCGAAAGCGCCCTTACGGAGTTCGACGACAACGGCGATACCAACGCCGAGCTCAACCTCTACTCCGCGGAGAACCTGTTCATCCATCGCGGTGAAGGTCCTGCGCTCGATTCGGCCGGCCCGATTTACCTCGGCGGCGACCTCGACCTCGTGATCTCGGGCGACGTCCGCTCGTCCGGCGTCCTCGACCTCGTCGTCGGTGAGACGCTCGGTACCTTCCGCGAGACCGTCTCGCTCGAGATCGGTGCGCTCGCCGTTCTGTCGCCGAGCTCGGTCGCCTTCGACGGCCAGCTCGCGGCGCTCGGAAGCATCGACATCGAGTCGCAGGGATCGGTCCGACTGCTCGGCCCGACTCCGGACCGCGGTGGCTTCTCCGTCACGAACTTCGCCGCGACGCAGCGCCTCGCGCTCCTCGAGGAGTACGAGAGCCTCCTGCGTCAGGAGCTCGACCTCATGGAGGAGATCGAGCGACTGCAGCAGATCGACCAAATCCAGACGCTCGGGCGCAGCACGGATCTCGCGGGTCTCGACGACCTGCGCATCCTCGAGACGACGAACGCGCGTCAGACGCAGCAGATCTCGCAGGTCCGCGTCCAGTCCGACGCGCTCATCGCTCTCCTGGGTGATCACTTCACGCAGGAAGGCTCTCGCGAGGACTTCCCCGAGTACGAAGGCATCCGCAGGTCGCTCGACGTGGTCAATTCACGTATCCAGTCGACGACGCGCGCCCTCGAGGGACTCCTCGAGGAAGAGAAGCGTCTCCTCGGTGATGCCGACGGGCTGCGCGAGGAGCTCCGCGCGAGCGAGAGCCGCGTCGAGTCCCTCGCCGGTTACAGCGACGAGGTCGGCTCGGTCTTCCAGCTCGTCGAGAACGAGCGCTTCCGCCGCAAGGTCAACGTCCAGGATCCGCCGAAGATCCCGGTGGAGCCGGGTCAGAACGTCGGCGACATCGACCTCGATCGCATCACGACCGAT
This sequence comes from uncultured Planctomycetia bacterium, assembly GCA_964478085.1. Classification (GTDB taxonomy): domain Bacteria; phylum Planctomycetota; class UBA8108; order UBA8108; family UBA8108; genus CAYMLL01. The sequence continues at coordinate 2,067 of CAYZGY010000445.1, read as the reverse complement.
TACGTCCGCGCGGCGACGACCGACGAGCTCCTCGCTCTCCGGCTCATCCTCATCGCCGAGAACGGAATGGTCTTCGACGAGATCGAGGGCGAAGCCGGCCGTCAGGCGCAGCTCGACAAGGACATCCGCGACCGACAGGGTCAGATCGCCGATCTCGACGACCAGATCCGGCGCTTCGGGGACGACTGCCTCGAGCTCATCGCGCAGCTCGACGACATCGATCGCCAGATCGACGAATTGCTCGTGCAGGTCGCCGCGCTCGAGGACATGATCGAAGGCCTCGACAAGCAGATCGCTGCGATCACGAAGACTATCGAGCCCGAGGAGGCTCAGATCTCGGATCTGAACGAGACTCGCGACGATGCGCTCGAGAAACGGGCCACCGAAGTCCAGGCGAAGCGAGACGAGATCGCGACACAGCAAGCGCTCGTCGATCAGCTGACGGAGGCTCTCGCTGATGTGCGCCAGCTCATCGCGGATCTCGATCAGCAGCTCGTCGACTCGGAGCGCACGCTCGCCAGCCTGTCGGAGTTGATTCGCAATCTCCAGGACGAGCTCATCGTCGTCCAGGGCAAGCTCGACGATATTCGTTCGGAGCTCGCTCCGTACTACGAGCAGGTCGGACTGTTCCTCCAAGAGCTTCAGCGCATCCAGAAGCGTATCGACGCGCTCGAGCGCAACGAGGCGTCGCTCGTCCAGCAGATCGCGGACACGAACGCGCAGATCGCCGCGCTCAACGCCGAGTACTCGGCGAACAAGGATCGTATCGTCGAGATCAACGACGCGCTTGCCTTGGAAGACGCCGCGATTCAGCAGACCAACGCGCAAATCGCGCAGGTCAACGAGGAACGTCAGCCGTTCCTCGACGAGCGTCAGACCTGGGTCGAGAACCTCGCCTGCGTCGAGTACGAGCTCGCACGACGACGTGGCGAGCGCCCGATTCCGCCGGATCACGAGTGCCCCGACTTGAGCCGCACCGGGCGATTCCAGCTGCTCGAGTGGCAGTCGCAGTTCCAGCAGGAGATTGCTCGCATCGACGCGAAGCTCGAGCCGCTCAACGATCAGCTCAACCTTCTCCTCGCGAAGCGCCGTGGACACGAGCGCACGATCGCGCAGCTGATCTTCGAGCTCAACAACCTCAACACGCGGCAGCAGGAAATCCTGGGCGAGATCGCCCAGCTACAAGGGCTCCTTCCGGATCTCCAGGGCTCGCTGAACCAGGTTCGTGCGGCGCTCGCGGCCGAACGTGCCAACGAGGCCGAGGTCCAGGGCTTGGTCGATCAGATCGCCGAGGCGTGGCGTCCGCTCCTCGACGACGAGGCGTTCTTCCGCGCCGAGCTGGATCGTCTCACCGCCGAGCTCGAGAACGCGCGTCAGCTCGAGAAGGATCTGCCGGAGATCATCGCCTCCCTCCGCGTCCAAATCGAGGCGGAGAAGAGCACCGAGGGCGAGATCGCGACCAAACTCGCCAACCAGCAGGTCGTCCTCGATCGACTCCGCGGCGAGGAAGCCGACATCGTTCGCAACCGTGACGACGTCGTCCGGAAGATCGCCCAGATCGACGCGACGATCGCCGAGCTCGACGCAGCGATCGCCGCGATCCGCGAGACGATTGCCGAGGAGCTCGCGGCGCGCGACGCCCTCGAGCAGAAGAAGGACGACAAGCAGGACGAGATCGATGATCTCAACCGCCAGATCTTCGTCCTCTTCCGCCAGCGAGAGCAGGTCATCAGCGCGATTCAGGAGTGCAACCCCGAGATCGTTCCGCTGATCCGTACCCGTGACGAGCTCCGAGGCGACGCTGCGCAAAACCAGGAGCAGAAGGGTGACACCGAGGACGCGCTCTCCGGTTACACGGACGACAAGGAAGGCCTCGACGCGCAGGTCGCGGTTATCGAGGCGGAGCTCGCTAGCCAGAACGCGAATCGTTCGAGCGAGCTCGACATCGTCGTCGACGGTCTCACCGGACTCCAGGAACGCCAGGTCGACATTCTCGACCGCGTCCAGAGTCTCGGAAAGATCCAGTACGGTCTCGACCTCGGCTCGAAGCTGATGAAACTCCGCGAC
>CAYZGY010000444.1:0-6910 GCA_964478085.1 uncultured Planctomycetia bacterium | reverse complement strand
GGTGCGTAGACCTCGACAATGACATCATCCCCTGGTGTCTCGGGCATCGAGTGCCTCGACCCGCCGCCTCTCGGCGATGTCGACATCACCGAGGCCGTCGCCGAGCTCAAGGACAAGATCTTCATCAAGGGCAACGTCGACCCGGTCAACACGCTCCTTCGTGGCGAGAAGGACCAAGTGCGTGACGACGTCTCGAAGATCCTCGAAGCGGCACGCGACATGAAGGGTTTCGTGCTCTCTTCGGCATGCTCGGTCGCACCGCCGACGCCGCCGGACAATATCAAGCACATGGTCGAGGTGTGTCGGGAGTTCGAGCTGTGAGCGAGAAGCGAGTGAGAGGATGCGCGCGCGCTCCGGTTCGCGTCGATCCCGCGGGAGGTGGCACGGACGCACCACCCTTCTGTGTCGACCACGGCGGTCTCGTCGTCAACTTCGGCGTCAGCCTTCATGCGTACGCGTATGCCGAACGGCTCGAGTCGGAATCGGGCGTGATGATCTACGCGAGCGATTTAGGCGAAGGCGTCCACGCGGAGTCGGTCGCGGCGCTTCGTCAGGAGACACGCCTCGAGTTCCTTCGTGCGTTCATCGATCGTCTGGTCCCGGAGGGTGACTCGCTCCTCCTCGTGACGGAATCGGGCGTGCCCGCGGGAAGTGGCCTCGGCGGCTCGGGCGCGATCGGAGTCGCCGTCGTCGCGGCGATCGACCGTGCGTACGGCCGGACGCGCTCGCAGATCGAGATCGCTGCGCTCGCGAACGAGATCGAGCGCAAAGACCTCGGCTATCCCGGCGGCGACCAAGACTCCTTCGGTGCGGCCCTCGGCGGGATGAATCGTCTCGAGTATCCGGAGGGCGGCGGGACGAACCCTGTGCGTCTCGACGTCTCGGAGAACACGCGTCGTCGCATCGAGCAGGCATCGCTTCTCGTCTTTACGGGTGCGGCGCACGTCTCGGGATCGATTCACGAGGACATCAAGAACTCGTACGCTCTCGAGAACTCGCCGACGGTCGCGGAGATGTTCTCGTTGCGCGAAGCGGCCGAATCGATGTCGACCGCGCTCGAGTCGGACGATCTCGCGGCCTATGTCGATGCGCTCAATCAATCGTGCCAAAGTCTCTACGCGCTTCACTCGAGCTGCGACAGTGAAGCGCACCGGAAGCTCATCGCCGGACTCGGAGATCTGATGCTCGGCGCGAAAACGTGTGGAGCCGGCGGTGGGGGGTTCCTCCTCGTGCACGCGGACCCGGCCCGCCGCGTCGAATGTCTGCGGCGAGCCGAGAAGCTCGGGGCGCGCGTTTGGCCGCTGCTGATCGACGCGAGCGGGGTCGTCTCGTGGGACGACGAGCCGAGCGAGGCCGCGGGCATCGAGAGGATCCGCGCTCGCATCGGGGGTTGATCCACCCCGTCAGTCTTCCGTTGCGGAGCCTACGAGGGGGCGGGGATTCACCTTCTTTCAGGTCGACCTCATCCATCGAAAGACGAAGCCCGAAGACCGGGCGAGCTTCATTCCGAAGAAGCCCCTCGGAGTTCTCCTGCGCAAGCCTACGGCGGTAAAGTGCTTCCCGACGCTCGCGCGAATCGGCGCTCGCATCGCGCGACGAATCGCTTAGGCTGACGGTTCTTGACCATTCCCCCTGGCGACCTGTGAACGTGAAGAAAGGAATATCGATGCGACGATCGGTGTTCTCGTTCTGTCTCTCCGCTCTTTGTTTTCTCGGCACGCTCGACACTCCTTCGTTCGCGACCGCGAAGGAAGGTGCCGTTCTCGTGATCGGATCGGTCGACATCTTTACCGACCGCTTCATCCAGGGGCACTCACGAGACCGCGAGGTGCGGGACAGCATCAGCGTTCTCACAGAAGCTCTCAACATCCTCTCGGCAGACGCTCGGCTGCTCGACATCGCGACCGCCGATCCGGAGATGGTGACGATTCGCAGCGGGACTGGCGATCGCTGGAACAAGCTTCAAGAGACGATCATTCGCGAACTCACCGCGCACGCGGAGGCCGACGGGAAAAAGGTGGGATCGGTCGATCTCTTCGAGATCCGAAGTCAGGCCAAGGAGGTGATGGACCTTCTCCGCCGACGTTCGAAGGCTCGATGGCCGGATCAAGTTCCGCGCATCGTTCTCTCGGAGACGACGCGAGAGTTTCTCGGCGAGCTCGAGGACACGGTGCGTGTCACCTACTACGTGAGCAAGGATCTGCCCGAGCCGTTGGGCGCCCTTCGAAGCTCGACGCGATCGTTCTTCGAGGCCTGTCGCGAGGCCGCGGGCGACAAGTTCAAGTACAGGATCGTCGACCCGAGCCGCGAGGCGACGAAGCACGCGAAGCGTAGCGCGCAGGCTTACCTCGCCGCGATTGCGGCGGGCAAGAACCCGACGGAGCCCGTCGAGGAGCTCGGCGCGGCAGCCCTTTTCGGAGGACAACCGCAGTCTCCTGCAGCACGACGCGCGGAACGCGAGGCACGCGCGAGGGCGACCGCGACGGAGTCCGGCCGTAAGTACGACGAGGTCCTCGCAGCCTTGCTCGAGGAAGAGTTCGCGCAGGAGTTTCGCATCGACCTCTCGCGACGCGGCGTCGATCCGCTCCGCATCCGTGTCGAAGGCGAGGGTGAGTCGCAAACCTCCGATCCGATCTACACGCACGTCGTCGTCGAGTACGTCGATCGCCCCGCGGAGGTCTTTCCCGCGCTCGCGTTCGAGTCGCTCGAGTTCGGAGCGATCTCGGCTATTTCGCGCATCGCGCGCCCGGCCACTGCAAAGGTCGTGTTCTACGACGCGAGCGAGCCCGTCGAGGTCGACGTTGGTCCCGCGATTCCAGGCGCGCCGCCGCAGCGCACGCAGTTCGTCGGTCGATTCTCCGCCGTCGAGAACTATCTGGGCGAGTTCACGAATCTTCTTCCGACCAACGCGAAGAGCGAGAAGGACTTCGCCGACGCGCTCGCGGAGAAGAGTCTTAGCGCGATCATCATCGCGACCGGACCGAAGCCGCTGTCCGCGGCGTCGGTCGAGGCGATACGTCAAGCTGTCGATCGTGGTGTCGCGGCGATCGTCTTGACGTCGAGCAACAGCTTCGACGTCAGCGCGGGTGGCCTCGCGAAGGGTATCCCGATCGAGAAGATCGACGCTGGTGAGGAGTTCTCCGCGTGGCTCGGCGAGTGGGGCCTTCGAGTCGATAGCGGCGTGCTCGCGTCGAACCAGTGCGGGCAGGTCGTCACGCCACAGGGACCCGGTACGCAACCCGGTGCTGGACGCATGAGCTTCGCGGCGGTGCTGCACGCACGCGCCCCGAAGGAATCGGCGCAGAGTCCTCTCGTGGCCAACGCCGACACCATTTGCCTGCCGGCTTCGTCGGCGCTCGTTCTCGACGCGGCGAAGCTCGAGGCGGCCGGCGTCTCGGCTCAGGTCATCGCGCAGTCGACCGCGGAGACTTGGTCGGTCGTGCCGACGAGCGCGAAGAGCACCTCGCCCGAGGGCGTGCGCGATCTCCCTGGCGGAGTCGGGCCCCTCGGCGGGGTCGGCCCGACAGTGACGGTCAACGCGCGTGAGTTGATCATGCCGAAGAAGGGCGCGACCGCGGACGCATTCAGCGGCTCGAAGCCCGTCGTCGTGCTTCTGCGTAAGGGTGCTGAGAAGAAGTAGTTCAGCGGCGATCGTCGAGCCACGAACGCATCGTTCGGGAGACTTTCTCCGGCGCGTCTTGCTGCACGAAGTGTCCCGCGTTCGGGATCGTCATCAGCGTCAGCTCGTTATCGATCCACTTCCACGTGTCGTTGAGCGCACCGGGTAGAAGCGCCCAGTCCTTGAGGCCGTGGAACATCAAGACGGGCGCTTTCACCTTGGGCGGAATCGCGCCGTCCTCGCCCTCGCCTTTCGTCAGCGTGCTCTTCGCTTCGTCGTAGGGCTCGCGAGGGTAGTTCTGCTTGTAGTAATTGAGCATCGCCTCGAAGTCGGAACGCTCGAAGGCTTCGACGTACCGCTTCTTGGCCGCGGGGTCCTTGACCCAAAGCGCGAGGCCGGTGGCCGTGAGCTTTTTGTGCGCGTCGGGCTTCTGGAAGTTCCGTGCGTACTGGCTGTTTCGCTGCTGCGCCGGATTGTTGGCGAGCTCACGCATCAGGCCGCGCGGGTGGGGCAAGTTGAGAATCACGAGCTTGTCGACGACTTCGGGACGCATCATCGCGACCGACCATGCGACCGCGCCACCCCAATCGTGGCCGACGACGGTCGCCTTCTCGACACCGCGGTCTTTGATGACGGCCACGACGTCCTCGACGAGGTGCTTCATGTCGTAACTCTCGACGCCCTTCGGCTTGTCGCTCCGGTTGTAGCCGCGAAGGTCGAGCGCGACGACCTGGTAGTTGTCTTCGAGCGCCCCCATCTGGTGACGCCACGTGTACCAGAAGTCCGGGAAGCCGTGGATCATCACGACGACGGGGCCCTTGCCCGCGGTGACGTAGTGGATCTTGACGTCGCCGTTCTTCACGTAGTGGTGCGCGACGCGGTCGAAGAGGTCCTTCTTGTCTTCGGCGTGGACGGTCGTAGAGAAGATCGTCGTCAGGAGTGCGGCGGAGAGAGCGGCGGAGAGAGCGGGGCGGAGGTTCATGAGAGATCGATTCCTCGGTTCGGGGATTTCCCCATGATGACGAGCCCGTGGGGGGCGCACAACGGAAGTTCTGCAGGATGCGAGGCCGCTTGACGCGTTAGACGTGTGTCACGATGCCACGGTGGCTGGTTGTTCAGGAGATCGAGGAAGGGTCGAGGCGGCGATTTTCGATTCATGACTGGCGAGCTTGCTTCGTCGTTCTTCTCGTCGTCTGTGTGGCCGAGACGGCGATTCTGGGCCAACCCGAGTTCGAGTTTTCCGTCGGTCCGCCGTTGGACGAGGATGCCGTCGATGACGGTGTGGCGATCTCCGCGGCTGTTTTCATCACGCCGTGAGCCGACCTCGCCGACGCCGTTTGGACGATCAACGAGCTCTTTCGCGGCGGACCGCCGAGCAGCTACCCGGAGTCGAGCGACTGCAACGACGACGGCAGCGTCGATCTGAGCGATTCGCTCTCTGCGGTCGCCTACGGTTTCCAAGGTGGATCGCCTCCGCCGCCGCCGTTTCCGGACTGCGGCGAGGATCCGACCGAAGACGATCTGGGAGAATGCGAATACGAGTGCCCTTGAGACGAATTGTCGGGACGGCGCAGATCACTCTCTTCGTAGCGTTGCTGGTCGTTTCGGCGACCGCGGCGCACGCTCAGCCGTGGTTCGCGCTCTCCTTCTCCTCCGTCACGTGATCCGTCTCGCGGATGAGAGTCAATACCGAGGAGCGTATCGCGACCGACGAAGCCGCGTTCCAGGCCACGCTATCGAAGCATCAGCGAATGGCGTTCGTAAGGGCATCCGGTAGTGAGACGCTCGGTCTTCCGTGGTTCGGCCCCTGCGTCACATATGGGACGATCGCGACACAGGGGACGTACGCAGAGCGTGAGCTCGTCGTCTCGATTCGAGTCGCGGGCGAATTCAACGAACGTGCGTGTACCGTGGAAGTCGATCCCGATTCCGTACTCAGCCGGCTGCTCGATCTCTTCGCCGATCCCGAGTGGGTACCGGCCCGGGAGATCGATCTCGACACGATCCCTGGAATGTCGTTTTGCACGGAGCGCACAGAGAAGGGATTCGGGGATGCGCACTTCTTCTCGTGGGAGGTTGAAAGATCGGCCGTGCCTCGACTCATGCAGCAGCTCTGGAGCACCGATCGAGGGGTCGCCCAAGGCCTCTACTTCGCTGCGATTGCGCTACTCGAGCTCAGCGACGACGAAGACTTGATCTACGCGCCGATCGTCGACGCGCTACGCGAGATGGAGACGAAGGATGCCGGAGAGGTCGTCGTCTACGCAGGCGCCGAGATCGTACCGTACATCGCGTGGCACGCTCACCAGGCGAAAGACCCCGTGCTCGGACGCAATCAGATCCGCATGATCACGAAGTGGATCAAGCTTCGAAACGCCGAGAGTCACTGGGACGAGGAGTATCGCGCCGAGATCGATGAACTCGTACGAGCGATCGAGGAGGCGGTGAAGACTCCGTGATCGACGCGATTCCCGTCCTCGAGAAGCGCGAGCACGACAGGCTGGGTCTAGAAGCTGTGGTGGTTGGGGTGAATCGATCGTAGCGGAGCGGAGATCGAGAGGGGGCTTCCCGAAAGCCCCCTGAAAACCACTACGAGTCTGCGAGGCAGTAGAGGAACTTGTCCGAGCGGAGGTACATCTTGCCTTCGCTCACCGCGGGGCTGCCGTTGAAGATGCTGCGGTCGCTCGCGAACTTGTTGTGCGCGAGCTCCTTCATGTCCTTGTCGGCGGAGAGCACCCACGTGCCTCGCTCGCGCGAGATGCAGTAGAGGCGGTCGCCGGCGAGGAGCACGGAAGCGTAGACCGTTCCCGTCTTGCCGACGCGGCGCTTTTGCACCTGGCTGCCGTCCTTCGTGTCGAGGCTGATCGCGATGCCCTTGTCGCTGACCCAGTACAGCTTGCCGTCCTTGTAGACGGGCGACGATACGTTCGAGCCGGCCGATGTCCTCCACTTGGGCTGGAGGTCGCCCTCGCCACCCGCGTCAATAGCGACGCAAGTGCGGCTGCGGCCCCCGATCGCGTAGACGACACCGTCGTGAGCGATCACACTCGGGCAGATGTAGTCGTTGATCGCGTCGCAGTTCCAGAGATTCTTGCCGTCCTTCGGATTGAACGCGCGGAGCTTTCCCTTCGTGTTGAGCACGATCTCGGTGCGACCGCTCTTCGCCTTGACGACGAGGGGGGTGTTCCAAGACTCGCGAATACGCGGCGCTTTCCAGACCTCCTTGCCCGACTTCTTGTCGAGGGCGTAGAGCGTGCCACTCTCGACACTCGCGTTGATGATCACGAGGTT
>CAYZGY010000443.1:0-6934 GCA_964478085.1 uncultured Planctomycetia bacterium | reverse complement strand
GAGAGGCTCTACGGACCCTTCGGGTACGAGCGTGACACGCACGGCATGGTCAACGCGTTCCGCCGCGGGCTCGACGGCTGGCTCTACGCTTGCCACGGGTTCAACAACCAGACGTCTGTCGCCGGTGACGATGGTCATCGCATCGACATGCGATCCGGCAACACTTTTCGGCTGCGGCTCGACGGCTCGCGCGTCGAACACTTCACGCACGGCCAGGTCAACCCGTTCGGGCTCACGTTCGATCAATTCGGTGATTGGCTGTCGGCCGACTGTCACACGAAGCCGATCTCGCTGCTCATCGAAGGCGGCTACCACGATCAGTTCGGCTCGATCCACAACGGTGTCGGCAATACGCCGAACGTGATGAATCACACGCACGGCTCGACGGCGATCGCGGGGATCGCGCTCGGGGAGGCGACGGCGTTTCCCGGTGTCTACCGCACGAGCACCTTCGGCGGCAACGTCACCACGTGTCGTATCAATCGAAACTCGCTCCACCGCCACGGCGGGAGCCTGCGCGCCCAAGAGGAGCCGGACTTTCTCGTCAGCAGCGATCCGTGGTTTCGTCCGGTCGACATCCGCGTCGGTCCTGACGGGGCTCTCTACGTCGCCGACTTCTACAATCGGATCATCGGGCACTACGAGGTGGCGCTCGATCACCCGGGGCGCGATCGACGCAGTGGGCGCATCTGGAAGGTGAGCTACGCAGGGAGCGGGTCTCGGCGAGACGTCTCTTCGGAGTTCGTCGACGGTTTCGCCTCTCGAGAGCAGCCGAGCGTCCCTCGAGAGGACAGCGTCGAAGCGCTTGTCGCAGCGCTCGGCTCGCCGCTCGCGACGAGAGCCACGCGCGCGGTGGACGAGCTTGTCGATCGATTCGGTGACGCCGCGAAGGCACCGCTCCGCGCGGCGCTCTCCGGTGCGTCGGAGCTCGCGCGGCCGAGAATCCTCTGGTCGCTCCACCGTCTCGACGGGCTCGAGGCGGCCGATCTCGAAACGGCCATCGCGCACGAGGCCGAGTCCGTGCGCGTGCACGCTTTTCGGATCCTCGCAGCTGACCCGCGGACGAACGGTGCGGTCGCCCGATTCGAAGCGAAGGTCGAAGGATGGATCCTTCGCGGGCTCTCGGATCCTTCGGCCCTCGTTCGACGCGTCGCGACGACGGCTGCGACGAAGCGCCCGCGCGATACCTACACCGATGCGCTGCTTCGGCTCCTGGGCTCCACGCCGAAAAGCGACGTGCACCTGCGCTACACGCTTCGGCTCGCCATTCGAGATCTTCTCGTGGACGAGGGACGCTTCGCGCGCGTTCTCGCGTCGAATCCTTCCGAGAGCATCCTCGACTTGATGGCCGACATGGCCGTGTCGCTCAAGAGTGAGCCGGCAGCCGAGTTCCTCGTCGCTCGTCTCATCGCCTCGAAGGGTGGCGATCTCGCGAAGGTGCGCGAGCAGATTCGCTTCGCCGCGAGATACGCGACGGCGGCGTCACTCGAGAGGCTCGTCGGTGTCGCGCGGCGGAGGTTTTCGGCGAAGCCTGCGGTCCAGCTCGAGCTTCTCGAGTCGATTCGTTCAGGATTCGCGGCGAGGGGCGTCGAGCGACCGAAGTCGGTCGACGCGTGGGCGTCGGCGCTCGCTCTCTCGTACCTGCATGTCGACCGAAAATCGCTCGGCAGCGCTTGGAGCTTCTTCACGCTCGGTGACGAGCCGGTCTCGAAGGACATCGCCTGGGGCCCCGAGGTGCGCACGAGCGCGGACGGGATCGGATCGCAGTCGTTCCTGAGCAGTCTTTTCCGCGGCGAGGAGAGAACGGGGATCGCGCGGTCGGTCGCCTTTCCTCTTCCGGGCGAGTTCTCGTTCTTCGTCGTGGGTCATCGGGGGATTCCCGAAGAGTCTCCGAGCGGCGAGAACATCGTGCGTCTGCGACTCGTGTCGACGGGTGAGGTTTTGCGGGAAGTCTTCCCACCGAGAAGCGACATCGCGCGACGCGTCGCGTGGAAGTTCGACGCTCTCCAGGGCGAGAAGGTCTACTTCGAGGTCGTCGATGGAATGTCGGGCTCAGGCTTCGCGTGGCTCGGTGTCGGACGCTTCGACATTCCGGGGCTGGATCTCGAGGTCTCGCCGCGAGCGCGACTCGAACAGTCGGAGAATCCCCTTTCGTGGAGCTACTTGCCTCATTCCGATTCTCCCCAGCCGGAGAATTCTTGGGTCCTGTCGACGCGTCGACGCTCGGCGGATGGTCTCGAGAACACGCCGCTCTACAGCAGCTTTCCGCGGGGCGAGCAGCGTACGGGAATCTACCGATCCGACCCATTTGATGCGCGCGAGGTCCTGCGCTTCTGGGTCGCCGGGCACGATGGCTTTCCGCAGGAGCCGCTCGGAGGCAAGAACTGGGTGCGACTGCGCGATGCGACGACTCATCAGCTCCTGCGAGAAGTTCCGCCTCCTCGCAACGACACGGCCCAAATCGTCACATGGGACACGCGAGACTGGAAGGGCAAGCCGGTCTACGTCGAGCTCGTCGACGGCGACACGGAAGGCGCGTACGCTTGGCTCGCGGTCGGTCGCTTCTCCGTGCCCGAGCTCAATCCGAGCACGATGCCCGAGGACCGCCGTATCGCCGCGGGCTTGATCCGTCAGTTCGAAATCGAGAAGCTCGCGCCGACCGTTCGACGTCTGCTCGAACGCTCGATGGACAGCGAGACGACGAGCGCGCTGCTCGCTTCTCTCGTCGCCCTCTCGCCGAGAGCCGAGCTGGCGGCGACGGCGAGCGTCGTCGAGGTGGCCGGCGCCGACGATACCTTGCGCCGCGACGCCGTGCGCGCGGTCGTCGAGCGCGACGTCGCTGTCGCAGCGAAGGTCCTTTCTCGCGCGATGAAGGTCTCGACTGCCGTCGAGCAGACCCGCCTCGCGACGGAGCTCGCGTCGACTGGCACGAGCGTCGACGTGCTCTTGGATCTCGTCGACCGGGGGGACGCCTCGCCCCGCCTGCTCGTCGACGCGAAGGTCGCGCAGCGTCTGGCGAGCTCATCGTCGGAAGATCAGAAAAGGCGCACCGCGAAGCTCACCGTCGATCTTCCCGACGAAAACGTAGCGCTCGACGAGCTGATCGCGACTCGCAAGCGTGACTACTTGAAGCGCGGCGGGAGCTTGAAGCTCGGCGCCGAGCTCTTCGAGAAGAGCTGTCAGGCTTGCCACCAAGTCGCCGGAAAGGGGAATCGATTCGCGCCGAACCTCGACGGTCTCGGAAACCGCGGGCTCGACCGCGTTACCGAGGACGTGCTCGCGCCGAATCGAAACGTCGACGAGGCCTTCCGCTCACGCACGTGGGTGCTGACGAACGGAAGCGTCGTCACCGGGCTCCTCGTCCGCAAAGAGGGAACACAGATCATCTACGTCGACGGAGCCGGTAAGGAGAGGACCATCACCGCGAGCTCGGTCGCACAAGAGATCCCCTCGAGACTCTCGCCGATGCCGAGCGACTTCGCGAACGTTCTGACCGAGGAGCAGTTCCGCGACCTCCTCGCGTACCTGCTCTCGCTCCGAAGCTCGTAACACGACCAACCCGTCGCCACGTCTACTCCGGTGCTGGTTGGGGTGAATCGATCGTTCCGCGATCGAGAGGGGGCCTCCCGAAAGCCCCCTTCAAGAAATCGCCCCTAACTCGGATTTCTTCATCAGCCTTCTGCTGCGTCGCCGTATCTCCCACTGTGGGCTGCGTCAGCGGTCCCGACTCGATCCTCAGCGTGTCTTTGACACGCCTCCGGTCGACTCGTGCCCACTTCCTTACCACAGGGGAAGCTACGACGCCTCGCGACGAAGTCTGATGAGAAAACCGGGCTAAAACTCCGCCGTCACCCAAGACGTCGCGACAAAGTGCCGACACCAGTCGAGCAGCATTTCGTCTGTCAGCGGAGGCAGCGTCTTGTTCCCCTCGCCGTAGCTGTAGTTGATCGTGAGCATGTTGAGCGTCTCGTCCTCCTCCTCGTGGAGGGAGAGCCACGCGATGGAGGAGAAGTCCTCGCGTTGCGCGCCGGGCAGCTCACGCTCGAATCCCGTGACGAGGTCGATCTTGCGATCGGGGCCGATCCGCTCGTTGATCGTCGCGATGATGATGCGCATCGTGACGACCGAGACGTTCTCTTGGAGCGCCGGGCAACTCTCGATGAGCACCTCGAAGCCTTCCTTCGCGTGATCGGCGGCGAGCCCGAACTCGTCGATGAACTTGTCGAGGTTGTGCGAGATCGCGATGCTGCCCTTGAGCGTCGCGTCGCGGTAGTCGCCGAGGCGATCTTCGTTCGGGGCAGCGAGGGGGAGCGGCGACGCGGATCGTTCGCGCAGGCAGCGGTCGATCGTCAAGTCGGTGAGAGGGTCGAAGTTGGCGTTGAGCTTGAGGACGCCGTTCTCCGAATCTACCGTGAACGGGACGAGTCCCGGCGACTCGCTGTCGATCTCGATCTTCGCGATCTTCGGGGATCCCTCGAAGCTCTCGAGGATCGCGTTGATCTTCGCGAGCGAGACGCCTTCGCTCTCGACGGTCGAGAGGCGGAAGCGCTCGACGCCGTAGAGCTCGGCGACGTGGTCGTAGGCTTGGATCATCGGGAGACCGAGGTGCGCTGCGAGCTTCCCGATATCGGCGGTCTCCTCCTCGATGGAGGGGATATTCTGCGCCGACTCGGGGCGCGCGGTCTCGTAACGTTTGATCGCCTTGTTGAGCTCGGTCGTCTCGCGATCTTCCTTCTCTTCGTGGAGGCGCGCGATGACACCGTTGACCGCCTCGCGGTACGTACGACTCGTGACCGAGCCGCGCGCGCCGAGGTGGAGGACGAAGGCGCAGTCGTCGAAATCGTAGCGGTAGGGGCCGATCACCGTCGGCTCGTCATCGATACGGATCGCCGTGACGGGAACTTCGACCTGCTCGCCGATCGCTTTGATAACGTCCGCGATCGCCGAGAGCGAGAGACCGATCTTCGTGCGCGAGTCCATGATTCCGCGATCGTAGAGGTCGGTCGTGAAGCGGAGGGCCTCGTCGTTCGACCAGTTGGCGATCGCGGCGAGCTCGCGGACGCGCTCGAGCTCGTCTTCGAGCATCGGGATGTCCGCACCGCTCTGAAGGCGCGCCTTTCGGAAGGCCTCGTCCGCAGACTGTTCGGCCTCGGTACGAATCCCGCCGAACGGTTGGAGCTCGACCGGGTCGTCGAGGAAGACGTCCTTCTCGCAGGCGATGTCCTCGAGAGCGTCCGAAATCCTCGTCAGTAGGCGGGGAAGCTCGCCGAACGAGGGCTTCTCCTTGATGCCGCGCAGCGCCGCGAAGACGTCGCCGTGTCGCGTCACGCGCTCTTGGTACTGGAGGTCGACGAGCTCCAGCAGGTTCTCGAGGACGCGATCGTGAAACGCCATGCCGGCCGGCAGCGTGCGCTGCACGAGGATCGACGATGCGATGACTCCGCTCGCCTGGAGGTCGGAGTCCGAGATCATCAGGAGCGTCTCGCAAAGAAGATCGAGAGACTGGAGGATGTCCTCGAAGAACATCGTCGGCAGACGGCCGATGAAGTTGTCGATCTGATGGCTCTCGAGCTCCGAAGCCGCGCCGAAGATCAACCCGAGGGGCACGGTGGCGTTGTCGAGTTCGGCGCCGTGCGCGACGGCTTCCTGCAGACGGTCGCGGGAGACGCGTCGGGCGGATCCGGAGATCGTGTCCACGAGGGAGTCGATATAGTCGACGAGCGCCTCGATCTTCAGTTGTTCCATGTCGGTTCCATTTTCGCTCGGAGGCCCAGGGTTCTGCTGACAACCCCGTGGCACGCGCGGACCGCCGTTCTCCGGAAGCTCTATCCTCTTCCCGTGGAACGCTTTGCTCCCTAAACGCTTCGCCCCCAGTACGGAGAGCGAAGCGGACATCCGAGCCGTGATTCGCTGTTCGGCTGCCCATCGCTCGACGGAACGATGGATCGAGTATCTAAATCGCCGCGAGGGCTGACGTCAAGCCTGGATAAAACTTAAGTCCTTGGGACGACGAATCATGGAGCGGTAGCACCGATCGATGCGGCCCCTCGGATCCGAACGGCGTTCTCGCTGTCCCGTGCGTCCGTGTAAGTGTTTTATTTGTCGCCGTTTAAGGATCGCGAAGAAATCCGTCCGGGACGACGTCAGCCAGCGGTGGATCTGCCCCCGCAAATCGTCGAGAATTCCCGATCCGCCGCCTCGGCGGGCATTCCCGGGGAGATACCCTGCCATGACCCTTCGATATCGATGTCTCGCCTCGTCGCTCGCGGTCCGCACCTTAAAATGCTGAGCCTTCGGGCGATCGCGGACGACGCCGTGAAGAAGAAGCCGATCCGGGCCCTCCTGATCACGGGAGGCTGCTGCCACGACTACGCGTACCGTCGCAACCGTGTCGAGCCGAAGGGCCACCGCGGCACGTTTCACCCGAAGGGCGTCGAGCGGCTCGGCGAGTGGAACCGCATCGAGGTGCTCGTCATCGGTGACCGCATCCGCTTCGTCGCGAATGGAAAGCTCGTCTTCGACATTCGCGACGAGCCGAAGATGCTGCAGAAGTCGCCGATCGCGATGCCACTTCACTCGAACCGTCGGCCGCAAGAGTTTCGCTTCCGCGGGCTCGCGCTCTCTGCGAATCCGGCGGACGAGCTGGTCACGCTGAGACGTTGAAACCGGTGTCGTTAAAATCGGCCCGCTGAGGATTCTCGGCTCGTCGATGCACTCAGCTCGTATTCCGAAGAGCGCTCCTCCTTCGCTCTTGCCGTCGTCTACGTGACGGTCGTCGTGAGCTCTTCGTGCGGTCTCATCAACTGCTGCTGCGGCGCACGTGACCGGAGCCCGCGAGCGCTTCGGGGGAGGTCGCCGAGAGCGCGGATCGCGCATCGCGTGCGAGCTCGATGAGGGCTGCCACGACCTCGGGAGAGCGGCAGCGGGCGACCGC
>CAYZGY010000442.1:2497-6937 GCA_964478085.1 uncultured Planctomycetia bacterium | reverse complement strand
CGTCGAAGCGGTCGCTCGAATCGCCTCCCGACGTCCAGCTCGTGACGTATAGGTAGCCGTTCTCGCCGACGGTCGGTGTGACGTTGACGAGCCGCGAGATGCCGCGTGCGGTCCAGCGCTCCTCTCCGGTCTCGAGATCGTAACCGACGACGCGCAGCGTCCCGGCCACGACGACCTCGTCTCGCCCCGCATTCTTCCAGAGGATCGGTGTCGCGTAGCCACGCGGAAACTCGGAGCGGTCGGTCTTCCAAATCTCCTTCCCCGTCTTCTTGTCGATCGCCATGACGAACGAGTCGGCGTCGTGATCCTGACTCAAGATCACGCGGTCACCGACGAGAATCGGTGACGCCCCGGCGCCGAAGTCGTTGTTGAACGGCCCCATCGGCAAGTACCACTGCCGTCGGCCGTCACGGTCGTAGCAGAGGAGCCCGCTCGATCCGAAGAAGCTGATCACACGTTCGCCATCGGCCACGGGGCTCGGTTGCGCGAGACTGCCGATTCCGTGGATCTTCTCCTCGCCGCGCAGCGAAGCCTCGCGCTCCCACAGCAGCTTGCCGCTATCGCGATCGAGCGCCACCGTGAAGAGCTTGCCGTCACGCGAGGTCGTCACGTAGATCCGACCGGCATCGAGCGCCGGAGACGAGTGCCCCGCCGCGAGCGAAGTCTTCCAGATCAGGCTTTCATCCGGGCCGATCTTCGACGGCAACGGCTTCTTCGACGAGTCGACGCCAGACGCGTTCGGCCCGCGAAACTGGGGCCAAGGTGCCGACACGTCCGCGAAGGCCGAATCGCAGAGAAGACAAACTGCAACGACGATGGTGAGGCGCATGGAGATCATCCCGACAATAGTGAAACCGAGAGCGATGAGAACGGATGCCGCTCTCGATTTCACGGATTCTCCCGCGGCGCCTCGCGAATCAGCCCGGCCACGGCTCGGGTGCCGAGTACATGACGTCCGTTCTCAGGACGTATTTCCGCCAACGGATCACCTCGGCCGCGGACGGCAGACAAAGCGAAAAGAGGACGACGAGTAGACGATGCTTCCAAAGCATCGCTCGAATCTCGTTTCTCGTTCAGGAACACGACGTCGATAGATGCCTCGAGCGAACTCTGCAATGCCGTCCCGAGTGTCGTTTGACTCGAGAGATCCCCCCGCTTACCTTCGTCGTTTGGTTCTGAAGCTCTTCGCGCCCCCGAAAGCCCATCCGCCGATGCTCCGAACGATCTGTCTCGTCGCGCTCACCGGAGCGCTGCTCGTCCCGGCTGTTCTCGCTTCCGCAGAACAGACCTACGGCGACATCGTCCGGCGTCTCTACGACCTCGAAGGTCTCGCGACGCCGCCGCCCGTCGGGGAACGCAGCGGCAGCGTCAGCAGTCGGGATCGACGAGCGCGCTTCGATGTCGAGAGCGGAAAGTACGAGAGCTGGGACGCGCACCGCGACTCGCTCGGACTTGTCCGCAAGGAAGGAGGCGGCATCGTCGCTGCCGACCTTCGCGGGCCGGGCGTCATCTGGCGCGTCTGGACCGCCGAAGCCGGCGCCGGGCACATGAAGATCTTCGTCGACGGCGCGGAAGAGCCCGCTCTCGACATTCCCTTCCGCGACTACTTTCAAAGCGACAGCGGCCCCTTCGCGTACTCCGCGCTCGTCCACGTCCTCTCGAAGGGTCACAACAGCTACATTCCGGTTCCTTTCCAAAAGTCCTGCCGGGTCGTGCTCGAGAAGGACTGGGGGCGCTTCTACCAGATCAGCTACACGTCGTTTCCCGAGGGGACGAAGCTCCCGAGCTACGACGGCAGCTTCGACGACGCGGAGAAAGCCGCGCTCGCCGAAGCGCAGCCCGTTCTCTCGGCGCGTGGCCAGGACCCGAAACCGACCACGAACGACGATTCGACCTCGAAGAAGACACTGACGCTTCGGCCTGGCAAGTCGACACGCGCGTTGAAGCTCGAAGGCGCCGGCGCCATCACGCAGATTCGCATCGATCCTCAGTTTCGCGGCGACCCGATCTCGATCCTTCGTGAGCTGACGCTCTCGATCCGCTGGGATGGCGAGAGTTCTCCGAGCGTCTGGGCCCCCCTCGGCGACTTCTTCGGCTCGGCACCGGGTCTCAACCGCTTTCGCGCGCTTCCTGTCGGTATGGACGACGATCGCTTCTACGCGTACTGGTTTCTGCCGTTCTCGAAAGGTGCCGTGCTCTCGATCCGCAACGACGGCAAGGCGGCGCGCAAGATCGCGTTGCGCGTGACGCATCGAAAGCTCGACGCCTCCGTCACGGACAAGCTCCTTCGCTTTCATGCCAAATGGCATCGCGACTCGTTCGCAGGTGTCGACGAGACGTCGTTCACGCGAGGTGATCGCTGGCCCGACTGGCCCGTCCTCGTCGCGAACGGCTCGGGGCGCTTCTGCGGAATGCACCTTCACGTGTGGAATCCGAATCACCTCGGCCGACTCTCGCAGGATTTCGATGTCGATCTCGACGGACTCTCCTTTCGCGTTCGCGACGCGATGAAGCAGGCGGCGTTCCGCCGGTCTTGGGGAGACGGCGACGAGAAGTTCTTCGTCGACGGTGAAGAGAATCCGTCGACCTTCGGCACGGGAACGGAGCACTACTTCGGTCACGCCTCGTCGGGGCACGACGCCGTCGTGTTCGAGACGGCGCTGCAATGCCAACCGCTCAACCGACGAAGCACGGGACACATCTCGAACAGTCGCTTTCAGATCGCCGACAACGTCCCGTTTCAGACGCGTTTCGAAGGCGTCCTCGAGAAGCTTCACACGAACTCGTGGCCGCTGCGTTACGCCGTAACCGCGTATTGGTACCAGCGCGCGGGCGAGTCGGACCTCTACGGTGTCGTGCCGGCGAAGGACCGAGTCGACTACTACGACGCACCCGAACGCTGGCTGCCGATGCCCGACGACGGATCGAAATACGATGCCGAGACTCACTTCGGCTACACGCCACCCGCGCGAGTCCAAGGCATGCGCCACTTCGGTCCGCATTGGAGCGGCCACGCGCACATCCTCTGGGACGGCAAGGTCGGCGAGGAAGCCACGCTCGATTTCTCCGTCCGTAAGACGGGAAAGTACGAGCTCGTCTTTCAGCTGACGCGCGCCCCCGACTACGGCAAATTCGACATCTCGATCGACGGCAAGGTCGTCGTCCGCGACTTCGACACGTACGCCCCGCGAGTCGAACTCGCCCCGAAGACGAAACCGGTCGCGATCGACCTCAAGAGCGGAGTACACTCGGTGTCGTTCCGCCTCAGCGGGTCGAATCCGAAAGCACACCCCTATCGAGAGAAGAAATACCTGCTCGGATTCGACTACCTGCAAATGACTCGGAAATGAACGGAACGAAAACGGAAGTCCTCCAGTCCCTTCAAGGAGCACGCGAAAGCATGACTCGTATCGCACAGAGCCGCCGAAATGTCTGCGGCGCCATTCTCTTCACGTTCGCCGCGATCTTTCTGAGCCCGGTCAGCGCCGAGGCGCAGAAGAAGCCGAACCTCAAGCCGATCAAGCCCGAGAACATCGAGAAGATCAAAGCCGCGCTCCCGGACAAGGCTCCCGCGAAGCCGAAGAAGACGCGTAAGGTCCTTCTCTTCTCGAAGACGAACGGCTTCCGCCACGGCTCGATCTCGACGGGCGTCAAGTCGATCACGATGCTCGGCGAGAAGACGGGTGCCTGGTCGGCGGTCCATTCCGAGGACGACTCGATGTTCGAAGCCGACAAGCTCGCACAGTTCGACGCCGTCATCATGATCAACACGACGGGCGCGCTGTTCCGCCCGAGGAGGCTCCCGAAGGACCCGGAGGAGCGCAAGAAGGTCGAGGAGCGCGAAGAGCGCCTCAAGAACAACCTCGTCAACTTCGTCAAGAACGGCGGCGGCCTCGCAGGCACGCACTCCGCCACCGATACCTACAAGAGGTGGACCGAGTACAACAAGCTCATGGGCGGCGCCTTCGCGGGACACCCCTGGCACGAGAATGTGCCGATCAAGAACCTCCAGCCGAAGAACGCGATCAACGCGGCGTTCAATGGCAAGGGCTTCGAGGTCCGTGACGAGATCTACCAGTTCCGCGAGGACACGGCGCAGCCGAAGGATCGCTGCATGCTGCTTTGCCTCGACGGCACGAAGATGGACCTCAAGAAGGGTCGTCGCAAAGACGGCTTCTACCCGGTCAGCTGGGCCGCGGACTATGGCAAGGGCCGTACGTTCTACTGCTCGCTCGGCCACCGCGACGAGATCTACTGGAACCCGGTCGTGCTCCGTCACTACCTGGCGGGCTTCCAGTACGCTCTCGGCGACCTCGAGGTCGAGGTGCACCCGCACGACGACGTTCCCGTGAAGAAGTGAGTCCTCGCGGGCGCGGTCGATCGAGGTCGATCAAGGTCGATCAAGGTGGGAGATTCTTACATTATGAATACTTTATAGGC
>CAYZGY010000442.1:0-2487 GCA_964478085.1 uncultured Planctomycetia bacterium | reverse complement strand
GCCCCTCCGCGGGTGCCTCGCCGGGCGCGGGCGCGCCCCCCCCGCGCCCCCCGTTCGTTCCCCGCCCCTCAGGATCGATCCAGACTCGGCGGATAACCGAGCTTGCGATTCAGTCGCCCGGCGAGCAGCCCGAAGAGCCGCAGCTGTTTGTCGGTAAGCTCGCTCCTCCAACGCTCATCGCGAAACGTCGACACGTCGCTCTTCTTGTAGAAGTCGAGGTCCCACTGCGGCTTCGTGTCCTGCTCGAGCGTCGCTCCTGCCGTCGCCGCTTTCTCCTCGCCCCGCTTGCGCGCGAGCGACAGCAGCGTGCCTCGATTCCCGCCGAGGTAGTAGTGCTCGCGGTTCCAGTACTCGAGCATCGCGGGGTCGTACTCGAGCCCGACGAGCCCGCAGACCTTGTGCAGCTCTCGCTCCGAGTCTTCGACGACGTCCTCGTACTTGAGTTCGACGACGCGTTCGCTCGGTTGCCTGCGCATCCACTTGCGATTGCGCCGGAGGTCGTGTGACCAGAGGCGCGAGGCACTCCACATCGACTTCTCGGGAAACTTCCGCAGGAAGCTCGCGACGACGGCACGACCGTCCCGAATGACGTTGACGAAGTAGGGCTCGATCCCTTCCTCGTCCTGCTCGTGGAGAAACTTCCGGCTGTTGTTCACGACGAGGACACGCTTGCCGGAGATCCTCGCGATCTGACGGAACGTGTTCTCCGAGCTCTCCATGTCGAACTTCGACCAGATCGGGCTGTCTTCGCGATGGAGCGTGTCGACGGGCTTGCCGAGACGAATGATGCTCTTGAGCTCGCCGACGCTGAACGACTCGGGATGCGAGCCGAGCATCAGGTTGATCCAGGTGGCCCCCGAGTAAGACACGGAGAAGACGTTGATCACGATGATCGGCAGGTCGGAGGAACCGACGGACGAATCGGAGCTCATGAAATCGCGGGTTCACCGGAGGTGAGAGGGACCGAACGCCCCGATTCAAGCGATCGTCCGCGGGGATAGCAAGAAGAACTCGAAACGGAGCGCAGTTGACGCGCGGAAGGGAATCGGTGAGACTCCGCGAGGAGATTCGCAGCGCCGACTGAGACGATGGGTTTCGACGCACACACGATCAAATACCTGCTCGCCGCGCAGAAGAGCGGCGTCTCGTTCGAAAGTGTTCTCACGATCGGCCGCCAAACCCTCTTCACGAACGCCCGCGAATTCCACAGCCTTCTCCGCGATTTCGGCCTCGACGTCTCCCGCGACGACGTCGACAAGCTCCTGACAGAGAACAAAGGCTACGCCGAGCGGTTTCTCGCTCGCATCGGCGCCGGAAAGATCGACTCGCTCGACGCGTCGGAGTACGAGAAGGCGACGATCATCCACGATCTCAATCAGCCGATCCCTGACGAGCTCAAGAACCGCTTCTCGCTCGTCATCGACGGCGGCTCGCTCGAGCACGTCTTCGACGTGCCGACGGCGCTCAAGAGCTTGATGGAGATGGTCGCGGTCGGCGGACACTTCATCGCGATCAATCCGGCGAACAACTTCTTCGGCCACGGCTTCTATCAGTTCAGCCCGGACATCTTCTTCCGCTGCCTGAGCGCGGAGAACGGTTTCGAGATCGACCGCGTGATCGCCTTCGAGCTGCGAAACGGTGCGCCGTGGTACAGCGTGGTCGATCCGCAGGAGGCCAACCGGCGCGTCAAGCTGACGAACCGTCGCCCCGTTCACCTCATCGTGCAGGCGAAGAAGACGGCCGAGGCCGAGATCTTCGCGGAGACGCCGCAGCAGTTCAAATACAGCGACCTCTGGGATCAAGACGAGCGGCGTCGCGGCGGCGACTCGTCGAGCCTGCTCGGTCGCGTTTACCAAGTCTGGCGTCGCGAGTCGAATCGACTGATTCGTGCGACCGTCAAGCCGAAGTTCAATCCCACGGTGTTTCGGAAGATCCGTGCCGAAGGATTGACCGAAGGTCAATTCGAGACCTGAGCCCGAAAGTCCGTTCGCAATCACGGAGGACGTGTACCTTGAAATCCCGCCTTTCGATAGCGCTCGCGATTCTCTGCACGTTTGTCCTTCACACTTCGCTCATGGCGGAGAACTGGCCTGGCTGGCGTGGCCCGCGCGGCGACGGCACGAGTCTCGAAAAAGGCATCGCGACGACGTGGGACGGCAAGAGCGGGAAGAACGTCGCGTGGAAGGTCGCGCTTCCGGGCGTCGGGCACGCATCCCCGATCATCTGGGGAGATCGCGTCTTTACGATCTCGACCGTCGAGAAGCCGAAGGGCACGAACAGCCCTCGCATCCTGCTTTCCCTCGACGCGAAGACCGGCAAGATCCACTGGCAGAAGACCGTCTTCGAAGGACCTCTCGAGACACGGCACAACCTCAACAGTCGTGCGTCGAGCACGCCGGCGACGGACGGCGAGCACGTCTTCGTCAGCTTCCTCAAGGTCCACGGCCGCACGGTCCCCGCGCCCAACGTAGGAACGCCCCGACCGCT
>CAYZGY010000441.1:0-6943 GCA_964478085.1 uncultured Planctomycetia bacterium | reverse complement strand
TTTTTCAAGATGTCGCCACCGAGGAGCTGCAGCGTGTAGAACTCGACGGTCTCCGCCGCATTAAAGAGAGACCACGCGTCGCGATGCACGGCCGGATCGAACACCGCGCGCGACTCGTTCGCCGTCGCCGGATTGATCGCGCGGTTGACGTACTTGAGTCGCTCGAGGAGTCCGACCGTGTGCATCCAGTCGAATCCGAGCTCGGACTCGCCCGTCGGATCGGCGAAGAGGAAGTGCTCCATGCCCGCGAGGCGCATGTCGAGCATCGTCAGGTAGAGCTGGTTGAGGTTGAGCGGCGCGTTCGTCCCGCGAATCGTGCTCGTGACGACCTCGAAGGGATCCTTCACCTTGGCGCGGGCGAACTTCATGCTGAGGAACTCGTCGGAGAGGAGGATCGCGCGAAGGACGGCGCCGATGTCGCCGTTCGTCTCCTGCCAAGCCGCGATCGCGGCGAGGAGAAGGTCGGGCTCCTTGTACTCCTTGATCGAGATGCGATCGTCTCCGTCGAGATCGAGGCGCTCGAAGATCTCCGGCGGCTTCCCCGTCGGGAGGTCGGGCGTGGGCTCGTCCCACTCCTCACGCTCGATGAACTCGTCGCCGTCGAGGTCCGCGTTCTCGAAGAGCTCGGCGAGCTCCTCGGTCGGATCGGCGTCTCGGGCAAGCAGCGAGAGGTCGTCCGTGACGAAGTACTGAATCAGTTTCGTCGAGATGAACTTCGGGCAATCGCGGAAAGCGACCGTCTGAGCGAGGACGAGGTCGAACTCGCGCATGGCCGCGCTGACCGTGCGGTTGTCGATGTTCGCGGGAATGCGAACCGCAGCGGACGTCGGAATGGAGTTGCCGAGTGAGTCGACACCGCCGTACTGCGGGAGGAACAGGTCCTTTCGCCCCCAATCGTGACCGTCACTGCCGTCGCGCTGCGGATGGCCGAAGTGGAAGCCCCACGTGTACAGCTCGTCGTCCCAGAATTGAGGAATCGCGAAGCGGAAGGGCCGAGGCTCTCGCAAATTGAGCGGGTAGATGCGCGCTTCGGGGTGACGGATGCGGAGGATGTCCTCGGGCTCGTAGATCTCCTTCAGGTGCCAGCCGATGTTCCACGCGGTGAAAACTTTCGAGACCTGCTCGATGTCGCGCTGCGTGTAGACGTGGTCGGCGCCGAGCGCGAAGAGCTCGAAGTACTCGCGGCCGTAGTTTTCGTTCGGTGCGACGACCGTGTTCTCGTAGTTGTTGAGGTAGATGACCTGGGCGACGCTCTTTGCGTGCATGTGGAGCAGATTCTCGAAGCGGTCGAAGGCGTGACGACGGAACGCGTCGTATTCGCGTCGCTCCATGTCCGCCGATACGCCGAATTGTTGTGCGCCGCGACCGTACTTCCAGTAGCTGACCGTGTTGAGCGCCATGTACTCTTCGAGGACCAGCTGACTCGGGTCATTCCGATTGACGCGAGCAAAGTCCGAGTAGGGGATGACGCCCGGGTGATCCTCCCGGAATCGAGCCCACTCGGCTTCCGTGATGCCGCCGGAGCCATCCGCGTCGGCGGCCTGGAACTGCTGGGCGTTCGGTCGGGCGGCGCCGCCACCGACGGGGCCGCGACCGAAGACGTTGTTTCGCAGCGTCGTGATTTGCGTGTGGAAGTGGTTGTTCCAGAACACTGACAGCTTGTGGAGCAGCTGCCAACGGCTGACGAGCGCGTCGACGAAGAGCATCGCGGGTAGGCGAGTCTCCTGTCGACTCGGCGTCGCACCTTCAGTGTTGAAGCCGATCTCGAGGATGTCGATCAGCGCGGCCAGCTCAGGCTCGTGGACGCTCTGGTTGTAAAGCGGAGGCGGCGAGAGCTGATCCTCGAGGTACGCGATCAGGTCGTCCCGCGTCTGGATCTCCGTCAGGAGCGCCTCCGTCGGGCCGAACGTGATGCGGTTGAGGACGTGCGTGATGAGCGGGAGCTCGTCGGGGCACGGGTCGTACATCTCGCACGAGAGCTGCTTCTCTTCAGGATCGATTCCGCAGCGGTGCGGGCCCGGTGCCGCCGGCATCGGGCCACCGAGGAACAGCCAGTTGAGGAGAAACGAGCCGTCGCTCAGGTCGATCTTGGCATCCTTGTTCGTATCGCCGGCGTTGAGGCACGTGGTGCCTTGCCCGCCGAGAAAGAGCCAGTTGAAGATCGCCGAGGCGTCGGAGACGTCGATTCCCCCGTCGACGTTGAAGTCGCCGCGACGGAAGGCCTGGACTCGGAAGTAGTGCGTCGTCGGACCTTCGTCGGTGTCGCCTCCACCCCGGTTGGGTCTCTCATCGGGACGATCGACGAAGTCGATGGCCTCGCGGTTGTTCGCCGGGACGCGGTTCTGCGCGTCTACCGTCCGGATCGGAAGCCCCGGAAAAGTCGGGAGACTCGTGAAGAGTGCGGCGAGCACGCCGACTCCGGCAGCGGCGTGGACGATTCGATGTGTCCACGCGCGACGATTTCTGTTCGCTCGATTCATGGTTCCCTCTTCGCCTCTCGGCGGGTACCTCAGCACGCTCTGGCTAGCGTTTTCGGTGCGGATCCGAACTCGGTCTGAAACCCCGACGCATGCGGTAAGTTCCTATGAAAATGTTGTTCCTCGGCGCGGGGCAGGCGGTACATTCGACGAGAGTGGACGGTCGTTTGCAGTGGGTCCTGCCGGCAGAATCCGCCTGAAACGCGCTCCAGAAGCACGCTCGTGGCGATTTCGCCGGATCCGATCGCTTTCGCAGCAAAGACGCCGCCCCCGTCAACACCCCCTGAATCGAGCTGTCTGTAAACTTGCTTTTACGTTCTTGTTGCTACTCAGTGTCAATGTCTTTGTGAGTGGCTTGTTCTGCCAGCGAGCGTCGGCGCAGGAGCAGCTCTTCCGCCGTGGCGACATCGATCAGGGTGGAGTCGTCGACATCTCCGACGCCTCGGCGATCTTCAACTTCCTCTTCCTCGGTGGGCGCGCACCCGACTGCCTCGATGCGGTCGACGCGAACGACGACGGCGCGAACGACGTCACCGATGGTATCTACGTGCTCAACTGGCTCTTCCTCGGTGGGCCGATCATGCCGGCGCCATCGCCGGATTCCGCGTGCCCCGGGGCGGATCCCACGGGCGACTCGATCGGCTGCGAGCTCGGAGTCACGACGGGCGGCGGGGAGGAGTCTCCGCCGAGCGCCGAGCTGATGATCGTCTGGGCGACGCCACCGGGTTTCCACCAACGCAGTCGAGTTCGCCGGGAGCGCAACGCCCAAGGTCACTACATCGTCGAGCAGGGCGAGCCGTTCGCGCTCCTCCTCGAGGCGACCCGCGGTGAGGTTTCACGAGCCCCTTTCGATTTTCTCACGAGCGGCGTCGATGGTGGCGCGAATCCGTCGGTGCTCGACGTCCGCTGCGATCGACCGCTTGGAGACATCCCCGCCGGCGAGAACCTCGCTCCGTACTTCGGACGAAATCTCGAGGTCTGGAGCGATCGTGTCTACCTCTACGACCACATCGCGATGAGCTTCGACGATCCGTCGGGGAATCTCCCCGTCGCGAACGTCTACCGATTCACTGCGCGCGTCACCGACACGGAGTGCGCGACATCGATGGAAACGACGTTGACGCTCCAGGTGCGCGCCTCGCGTAATCCGATCGTCACCGCGTGGATCGAGCGTGCGTCGGGGGAGCCCGGAGTGTGGGCGCAAAACGATCCGGGGAGCGGAAATCACCGTCTCGAGCGAAGCCGACCGGCCATGCTCGTCGTCGAGGCCGCGGGAAATCCGTTCGGCGGCGATCAGGACGGATTCGCGTTCTTCGAGGTCGAGGCCGATCCTCCCTTTCCTGGTGATCCGCGGTTCGTCAACGAGTCCCATCCCGACTGGCCCAACCGTGTGACGATCCGCTTGGAGAACGATGTCTTTCCCGGGGCGGGAAACACGACCTTGGACATCTCGGTACGCGCGACGCGGGAGGGAACGGTCGGCCGGACGAGATTGACGGTCGAGGTTCCCGTCGGTTACGCGGGCGACGTCCAGCCGATCTGGAACGCGCGCTGCAGCGGCTGTCACGAGGCGCCCAATCCTCGTGCGTCGCTCGAGCTCGTTCACCCCGATCCGGTCGAGACGCGCCGCAACATCGTCGGTCGATTCGCGACTCAGCCCGAGTTCGGCTCGATCGCGCCGCGACTCGTGCGCCCGTACAGCCTCAAAAGGAGCTACCTCTGGCACAAGATCTCCGGCTCGCAGTATTCCGAGGGAGTCCTCGGGGACGGTGCGGGCATGCCGCTCGGCGAGTCGCCGATCTCGGATGGGCAGCTCCACCTCTTCGAGTCGTGGGTTCTTCAGGGCGCGCCTTGATCGCGATACACTCGCGTTCGTGCAAGTCGAACACGTCGAGATCAAGAACGTCCTGACACGGGCGACGGGCTACCTCGAGAACGTCTCGTCGCACTCGCTCCAGCCGTACTCGGGCTGCACGCTCGGGCTCTCGCTCTGCGGGGTCGGCTGCTACGTGCGACACAGTCACTGGGTGACTCGCGGGCGCGAGTGGGGCACCTTCCTCGAGGCGCGCACGAACGCGGCCGAGTCGTATCGTTCGAACTACGAACGCGAGAGGCGCTGGGCGCGCAAGCATCGATCGCGCTTCTCGATCTTCCTCTCGAGCTCGACCGAGCCGTTCCTGCCGCAGGAGGAGAAGCTCGGCGTGACGCGCGGTGTTCTCGAGGCGATGCTCGAGTTGCCGCCCGACGTCCTGATCTTGCAGACGCATTCGCATCGCGTCGCGGACTACGTCGAGCTGCTCGCGAGCCTCGGTGCGGAGACGGAGCTGCGTGCTCACATCTCGATCGAGACGGATCGCGAGGTCATCGACGGTCTTCCGTCGCACGCGAGCAGCGTCGAGAAGCGCTTCGAGGCGGCCAAGACGCTCCGAGACGCCGGGATCACCGTCGTCGTCTGTGTCTCTCCGATCCTGCCCGTCGAGAATCCTGACGCCTTCTTCGCGCGCGGCGCCGAGACGGCCGACGCGGTCGTCCTCGATCACTTCATCGGCGGCGACGGGACGCGTGACGGCCGACGGACGCTGAAAACGAAGCTACCCCGGGCGATGGCCAGGATCGATCCGGCGAGCGTCGAGGGCGACTACCGCGACGATCTTCGAGTCGTCGCGGAGCGCTGGTTGCCGGGTCGCGTCGGCGTCTCCGCCGACGGCGTAGCGGGGCGATTCGGGAGGCCACACGCTAATTCACGGCCGTGAGCTCGAAGACGATCTCGGTCGTCTCACCGGAACGGATGCGCACCTTCTGACGCTGGTGCCTCTTTTCGCTGTACGGTGCGAGCGTCTCGTGGTGAATCTCGATCACCAAGCCACCGAGAAGCGTTCCGAATGTGCGCGGGCGCTTGCCCCCAGGTGTGAAAGGAGCAGGCCAGAATCGCGACGCCGGGTTTTCGCGCGGGAGCCGTGACGAACGGCTTGTTCAAGGACACCGCCGAGCAGCGCTTCAAGCCGAGCACGAGCTGCGGGTTGTGAATGACGGCGTCCGAGGTCGTCAGTCGTGCCGACGAGCCGACCGTCATCGCTGAGATGTGTGGCACGAAGAGGCGGTCTTCAATGTCAATCTCATTCGGCTTGACCGTCGCTGGTGTCTCGAACTCGTGCTTGTCCGAAATGGCCACGACCGCGTGCTCGATGCCTCGGTTCTTGCCCATGAGGAAGCGCTCGTCCCACTCCGCCGTAGACCGTGTGCAGTAGTCGTAGTCCTTGTTGTTGATGGGAGGGCCATCGACTTTCGAGGCGAACTTCGGCGGTGGACCCTCGAGCACGACGCGGCCGACGAGGTGTCCGTGACCCGTCTTCGGCTTCGCGCTGGCGGTCTTCTTCGCGGCTCGCTTCGGGCGAGGGCGCTGCGAACGCGTCTGGTTCTTGACCTCGATGCGGGCGTCGGTCACCTTTCCCGCGTGGATCGTGAACTCCTTGCGAATCGAGCGTCCGAAGACCTTGTCCGCGTACCTCTCGTGACGGATCTCGAAGCGGTAGGTGCCCGGGGGGATGTCGCGGATCTCGAAGCTGCCGTCCTTCGCGCTCACCGCGACGAAATCGTTCTGGACGATGTGGAGGCGACCCTTTTCCCAGGGTTGAAACGAGCAGCGGAGGTCGACGACACCAGTTCTCTCGAGCTTCTTCGGATGCGTGTACGGTTTCTTTTTCGAGACTTCGGACTCGAACAGCAAGACGCGTCGACCGTTCGGATAGTGGAGGATGTCGTCACTCGTCTCGACGCGCAGCGTCGACCCCCGCAGGGCGCGCGGGGCGAGGGGCGCGCACCGCCCACCCACCACGCCGCCCCCGACCATCTTAGGCGTAGGCGCAGGAAGCTCGTGGCTCTCGTCGATGAGAATCACCGTGTTCGCGAGACCGCCCTTCTCGTCGACGAGCGCGGTCTCGTCCGGGATCTTGCCGCGGGCGCGACAGAACTTCCCGCCGACGATGCCGAACTCGGGAATCCTGACCGACTTCGGAGGCGGACGTTTGCCCGTGTAGACGACGCGTCCGCGGAGGATGCCCGTCCCGGGTTTCGGGGCGTCCTTCTTGTCCTCGGCTTCGAGTGTCGCGCCGAGGAACGTTACGATCAGGGCTGTGATTCCGAGAAGAGCTTGGTGTTTCATTCGGCTCGATCTCTCACTCTTGCTTCGCGACTCGAGGATCCGAGGGGCGGAGCTCGATATCGGTCAACTCGCCTTCGTGGTCGTTCACGGTCTTGCGGATGGCCTCTCCCGTAAGATACGCGGCGAGCTTCTGGTGGCGAAACTCGAAAACGTACGTGCCTGGGGGGGAATGTTGATGATCTTGAAGCTGCCCTCGTCTACCGAAACCGCGAGGTCGTCGCCACGCGAACGTGATCAGGACCACGAGACCGACCACGGCGACGCGGCGGCTGCCGCTACGGTTCTGCCCCCTGCGAAAAGCGGG
>CAYZGY010000440.1:0-6965 GCA_964478085.1 uncultured Planctomycetia bacterium | reverse complement strand
TACGCGGCTAGCCTCACGATGTTCGACCTCAATCGGCTCGCTTCAGATTTATCGACCGTATCGGCTCAAAGACCTCGCGTGGCGCTCTTGTACTCTTATGCGTCGGTCTTCTGGGACGAGGACTCGATCCCCTCGCCATTCGCCGCCGCATCGCCGTACGAGCTCGAGATCCAGTCGGTACACCTCTCGGGTCTCTCCGACGACGAGCTCATCGAGGTGAGCAAGACGGGACAGCTTTCGCTCGATCTCGAGGAGATGCGCACGATTCGCGATCACTTCGCCGAGCTCGGCCGCGAGCCGACCGACGCAGAGCTCGAGACGCTCGCGCAGACCTGGAGCGAGCACTGCTGTCACAAGACGCTGACGGCGCGAATCGAGCACAAGATTCTCGACGAGTCGGGCGCGGAGATCGAGACGACGATCTTCGAGAACCTCCTCAGAGAGACCATCGCCCGCGCGACCGACGAGGTGCGCGAGCGAGAGACCGAACCGTTTTGCCTCTCGGTCTTCAAGGACAACGCCGGCGTCGTCGCCTTCGACGATGAGCTCGGCATCTCGTTCAAGGTCGAGACGCACAACCACCCCTCGGCGATCGAGCCCTACGGCGGCGCCGGAACCGGAATCGGTGGGGTGCTGCGCGACACGCTCGGGACGGGGCTCGGCGCCAAGCCGATCGTCAACACCGACGTCTTCTGCTTCGGTCCGCCCGACCTTCCGCGCGACCAAGTTCCTGCCGGCGCGCTGCATCCGATGAACGTCCTGCGCGGCGTCGTCTCGGGTGTGCGCGACTACGGCAACCGCATGGGAATCCCGACCGCGAGCGGCGCTCTCTACTTCGACGAGCGCTACGTCGGCAACCCGCTCGTCTACTGCGGCTCGGTCGGCGTGATCCCACGCGACAAGGTCGACAAGGACGTGCACCCCGGTGATCGCATCGTAGCGCTCGGCGGTCGTACGGGACGCGACGGCATCCACGGCGCGACGTTCTCGTCGGTCGAGCTCACCGAGGAGTCGGAGACCCTCTCGAGCGGCGCCGTCCAGATCGGCAACGCGATCACCGAGAAGAAGGTTCTCGACGTCCTCCTCGAGGCGCGCGACCTCGGGCTCTACCGCGGCGTGACGGATTGCGGCGCGGGCGGCTTCTCGAGCGCGGTGGGGGAGATGGGCGAGCTCACGGGAGCGCGCGTCGACCTCAACAAGATCCCGCTCAAGTACGAGGGACTCTCGTACTGGGAGATCTGGATCTCCGAAGCGCAAGAGCGCATGGTCTTCGCCGTTCCTCCCGAGAGGCTCGACGAGCTCGGCGAGCTTTCCGATCGTCACGACGTCGAGTGCGTCGACTTCGGCGAGTTCACCGACACGGGGCGACTCGAGCTCTTCTACGACGGGCAGAGCGTCTGCGATCTGTCGATGAAGTTCCTCCACGACGGACGTCCGGCCGTGACGCGTCCGTCGACGTTCCGTCGCACGCCGGCGGGTGCGGCGTCTCTCGAGGACGCTTCCGGAACAGGGGCGCCGAAGGCGGGCGAGCTCTTGAAGAGGATCCTCTCCTCGCCGAACGTCGCCTCGAAGGAGTGGGTGATCCGCCAGTACGATCACGAGGTCCAAGGACGCAGCGCGCTCAAGCCGCTCGTCGGTGTCGCGCAGGACGGTCCCGGCGACGTGTCGGTCTTCCTGCCGAAGTTCGACTCGCTGCGCGGTGTCGCGGTCGCGTGCGGCATGAATCCGTGTTACGGCGATTTGGATCCGTACCGCATGGCGCTCTCGGCTTTCGACGAGTCGTTCC
The DNA here is from genome assembly GCA_964478085.1 of uncultured Planctomycetia bacterium. GTDB lineage: Bacteria > Planctomycetota > UBA8108 > UBA8108 > UBA8108 > CAYMLL01. Next base: position 5,179 of record CAYZGY010000440.1, on the reverse strand, counting down.
GCAACGTCATCGCGGTCGGTGGCAATCCGGGCCAGATCGCGGTTCTCGACAACTTCTGTTGGGGCAACACGGATCGTCCCGAGACACTCGGCTCGCTCGTCGAGGCTGCACGTGGCTGCTACGACGCGGCGATCGCGCTCGGCGCGCCGTTCATCTCGGGCAAGGACTCGCTCAACAACGAGTTCCGTACCGCGGACGGCCTCTTATCGATCCCGCCGAGCCTCTTGATCTCGTCGATCGCGATGGTCGACGACGCGACGAAGTGCGTCTCGATGGATCTCAAGGGCGTCGGCAATCGCCTCGTCCTCGTCGGCGAGACGCGCCGCGAGCTCGGCGGCTCGCACGCGCTCAAGGTGCTCGATCGAGAGGGCGGCGAGGTGCCCGATCTGCCCGCCAACGCGCTCGCGATTCACGAGGCGGTCGCGCGAGTCATCGCGAGCGGTCGCGCCAAGAGCTGCCACGATCTGTCGGAAGGCGGCCTCGCGGTCGCGGCCGCGGAGATGGCGTTCAGCGGTGACATCGGCGCGGAGATCTCTCTCGAGAAAGTTCCCGTCGACACCGCGGCCGATCTCGGCGATCTCGAGGTGCTCTTCAGCGAGTCGAATACTCGCTACCTCCTCGAGGTCTCGGCCGATCAGGTCGACGCGGTGCTCGCCGAGTTCGACGGGCTGCCGGCTGCCGACGTCGGCGAGACGCTCGACTACCACATCTTCCGTTGTGTGAACTCTGCTGGTGACACGGTCGTCGCAGAGGCTATCGCCGATCTGAAACGAGCGTGGCAGGCTCCTTTAGCTTTCTAATCCTCCGAGAGAAACTGGAAAGACTCATGGCCAAGGTCGTTGTCATCAAGGCGGCGGGTATCAACGCGGACGAGGAGATGGTGCACGCTTACCGTCTCTCAGGCGCGGACGTCGAGCTGCTCCACGTCAGCACGCTCCTGCGTCGTGAGCGCACGCTCTCCGAGTTCGACATCTTCGTCGTGCCGGGCGGCTTCTCCTACGGCGACGACCTCGGGGCCGGTACGGTGCTCGCGAACCAGCTGCGTTCACATCTCCAGCGCGACATCGACGAGTTCGTCGACTCGGGCAAGCTCGTCATGGGAATCTGCAACGGCTTTCAGGTGCTCGTGCGTCTCGGCATCCTGCCCGGTTGGGGTTCGGGGAGCGAGTGGGAGAAGGCGGCGTCGCTCATCGAGAACGTCTCGGGCCACTACGAGGATCGTTGGGTGCGTCTCCAGGTCGAGACGGACCGTTGCGCGTTCCTTCCGTCGACCGATGCGACGGGGCAGCCGACGGTTTTCCGCAGCCCGGTCGCTCACGCCGAGGGGCGCTTCGTCGTTCGTGACGCAGGGGCGCTCGCGCGCCTGCGCGAGAACGGTCAGATCGCGGTGACGTACCGTCGCTACGAGCCTGCCGAGGACGGCAGCTTCCCCGTCGCCGACGGTGTCTACCCAGACAATCCGAACGGCTCGACGCTCGCCATCGCGGGCATCTTCAACGAGCGGGGCAACGTGCTCGGCATGATGCCGCACCCCGAGCGCTTCGTGCACGGCCTCCAGAGCCCGAACTGGACACGTACGGGTCACTCGGACGAATCGACGGACGTACGCGAGAGCGGCGAAGGATTGCTGCCGTTCCGCTGCGCGGTCGAGCACGCGGACTCGATTCGTTCTGGAGTCGGTTCGGTCCGCTCGGGAAGCTGAGTGACTGTCGCGTCGGAGTGTCAATGGGAGTTCGCGTTCGGCCACCCGTTGCTGGATCGTTCGAGGCCGGGCATCAACGCTTTCGGCTTGGAGTCGCACGGTCCGAATGTCGTCGAGTGGTGCCGCGACCCCGGCGGGCAGGCCTATACGCAGAGACTTCCCGAGTCGATCGATCCCGTGTCTCGCGTGGACGAATTCCTGCGCGTATTGAGGGGGGGAACCGTCGGTCGTCTCGAGGTCCCGACCGATTCGGTTCTCGAGGGAGCCGTGTTCCGTCCCGCTCTGACGCTGCCGTAAACCGCGGATTTGTCGCGACACCCTTTCCAAAATCCGATAAACTGCTCGCGACTCGGTGGAGACCCACTCGGATCCGAGCCGTGTCAGGTGAAGAGTTCCCAGCCTTTTTCAAGAAGTGAAGACCTCGCCCAAGTAGATGGCGAGCCTCGATGCGTCGGCGGAGAATCTGCCTCGTACGAGCCGTTTCTGCGTGGTCGCGGCCTGTTGGAAGAGAAGACAGAAGAGAACGTGGAGGGCATCGTCATGTTGCGACGTCTCCTGCGCGCGGCGGTATGCGCTATCGCGAGTGTCGCTACGGCGCTTTCGTGCCGGCAGACTCCGGCTCCTGCGCCGCCGCGTGCGTGGAAGATCGAAAAGGACGGGCTCTCGCTCGTCGTCAGCGGAGTCGGCCGTCAGGCCGATTTCTACCACTCGAAGGACGCGAAGCTGCCCGTGCGCATCTCGTTCGATCCTGCGCTCGTCGAGCTGCGACGTGTGAAGGAGTACAAGCTCTGGGTACGCACGCCGACCTCGCCCGAGTGGAAGGTGGCGGTCAAGGGGCCCGCGAACGGCGACCTGCTCGTCTTCGACGCGCCGTACGAAGGTCGCTTCGGTTTGCACGCGTCGGTCGTCTACAACGACGGACTCGAGCTGTTCAACCCGGGTCCGACCGATTCGCCGCAGGCTTGGTTCGTGCTCGATCGTACGGCACCCGAGCTCGCTTGGGACGACGCGGGAGAGAAGCGCGTACTCGGTCACAAGCCGACGATCGAGCTCTCGTGGACCGCCAAGGAGCGACAATTCGGTCGTGCGCCGCTCGAGCTCGAGTTCTCGAGCGATGACGGTGCTACATGGAGCACGATCGGCGAGCACATCGCGCGAGCGGGTCGTAGCCGCTTCTCCTGGCGGCCGCCGGGAAGCGTCGCGGGAGACGTGCTCGTGCGCGTCTCGGCGACCGACCTCGCCGGGCACTCGTCGTCGAAGACGATCGCGCTCAAGTACTCGCCCTTCGGCGATCTGCCGCCAGGTGACGGAGTGCACCGGATCGAAGGCGACGGCGAGCTCGTCGCGGACGCGTCGTCCGAAGGGGATCACCAGGGTGGTGATGCGACGTCGGAGATTGACGGCACGGGCGAGTCCGAGGTCACCGATCTGGAGGACGAGAACGCTCTCGCGAAGGCGGACGACGACTCCGAGAAGGTCGGCGAGGACGCATCGAAGGACGCTGATTCCGAATCCGCGATCGATCCCGAAGCGGATCTTCCCGACGTCGTTGACGAGAGGATCGACGCACTCGTGCGTCTCCTCGAGTTCGAGAGCGACTGCCTTCGTGCCGGCGACGAGATCGTCGTGCGTTGGGATGTCACCGACCAGGACGTCGAGAAGCAGCCGGACTTGCTCGATCGTCTCGCGACTCTCGAGTACTCGAGCGGAGCCGAGAGCGACGAGTGGACGCTGATCGGCGAGATCGAGGTCGGTGAGCTCGCGCTTCCTTGGATGCTCCCCGCGGAGAGCGCCATGGGTGTCGCGCTTCGCTTGACGGTCAACCTTCCCGAGAACGAGTCGTCGACCCACACGATCGCGGGGTTCTCGATCGACGCGAGCGCGCCTCGCGTGACGGTGACGACCGTTCCCGAGCAGGCCGGCGGAAAGCTCTCACTCGCCCTTTCCGGCGACGACGAGGGTTGTGGCGGTGTCGCAGCCGTGCGTGTCTTCCTGCGTACGAAGACCGAGGAGTTTTGGACGCCGCTCGAAGAGGCCCGCACGACGTGGAGCCCGACGGAGAAGACCCTCGCTCTCGACCTGCGCGAGCTTCCCCAGACGAAGTACGACGTCTTCCTCGCCGCGCGTGATGCGCTCGGCAACAGCGCGCCCGAGCCCGGTCCGTCGAGTTCGCCGGTCGGCTCGTTCACGCTCGACACGACCCCGCCGAAGATCGCACTCGACGAGCCCGTGCTCGACTGGGTCTCGGGCTTCGAGACCGCGATCACTGCGACGATCGACCTCGCCGACTGCACGCCGCCGATCATCGTCGAGGGACGCGAGATCGTCGACGGCATCGCCCCGTCGGAGTGGAAGGAGCTCAGGCGCCTCGCATCGCTTTCCGAAGTGACGAACGGCATCCCGGTGCAGCTTCCGCAGGCGCGAGGACAAGTCGAGCTTCGTGTCCGTGTTCGTGACGCGCTCGGCAACCCGACCGAGGCGACGATCGGACCGCGCGCCGTGCACGCTCCGCTGACGTTGACGACGTTTCAGAAGAGTGGCGAGTACCCGTCGTTCGCGAAGGAGTCCGTCGCTTGGACGTATCACCCCGTCGCAGCCGAGGTGCGCGATCAGCTTCGCGTGCGCGTCGCGTATCGCGCCGGTGCGCTCGTCGACGGAGTCGGCGAGTGGACTCAGATTCACGATAAGTCGCCGGCGGACGACGGCTTCGAGTGGGTGCTTCCCGACGGCGATCCGTCCGGCAGCGGTGCGGGGGACTCGTTCCTCCTGCGCGTCCGTCTTTACCGCGGCGAGGACCTCGTCGCGGAGACGAACTCGGCTCCGTTCCGTATCGGTGCCTTCCTCAAGCCCGTCGCGATCTCGCCCGAGTCGATGCAGCAGTACGATCTCGGCCGCGGCAAGATCACCGTGCTCGATTTCGAGCGCGAGGAGATCTACGAGAGCGGCGAAGCTCCGTCGGAGACGAAGAGCGCCGAACTCACCCGCATCGCTGGAGAGGCTCGCAAGTACTTCGAGAAGGCGCTCGAGCTCGACGGGAAGAACCATCTCGCGGCGTTCGCGCTTGCGAAGCTCTTGAAAGAAATCGACGGAGCGGCGAATCTGAATCAGATCATTCGCTGCCTCGAAACGACGGTGGCGCTCCAGCGCGAGCACGCGGAGGCGTGGAGCTACCTCGGCGCGATTTTGATCGACAAGCGGGAGTACGATCGCGCGCGTGCTTCACTCGAAGAGGCCATCCGGATCCAGGATACGGCCGCCGCTCGTTACAACCTCGGTGTCTCACTGATCTTCCTCCGGAAGCCCGTCGAGGCTCGCGCGCAGTTCGCCATCGCGATCAAGGATGGGTCCGTGCCCGAAGACACGATCGGGGATGCATGGTTCTATACCGCGAACGCCTATATCCAGGAGGGTCAATTGGGTCGAGCCCGCGCGATCTATCGGGAGAAGAGGGATCTGATCCCGGCCGATTTCCGGGCC
>CAYZGY010000439.1:0-6969 GCA_964478085.1 uncultured Planctomycetia bacterium | reverse complement strand
AGCACATCTCCCTCGACCAGATCCGCGTCGAGGGCGAGTGGCCCGGCAGCCGCACGCATCTCGTCGACGACACGAACCTCGGCAAGTTCCTCTTCGCCGTCCACGACCCCGAATCGAAGCAGACGATCTACTCCCGCGGCTTCGCGAGCATCTACGGCGAGTGGGAGACGATCCGCGAAGCGAAGGAAGGCATCTGGCGCACCTTCCACGAATCGCAGCGTTTCCCCGAGCCGAAGAAGCCCGTCGAGATCTCGCTCTCGAAGCGAGGCGACGACGGCGAGTTCAGAGAGTTCTTCCGCGCGAAGGTCGACCCGTCGGACCGCACGGTCAACCGCTCGCCGATCCGCTCGGTCCCTGCTCATGAGGGGGGCCCGACGGTCAAGACGGTCCTCCGAAGCGGTCCGAGCCCCCGCAAGGTCGACCTCCTCGTCATCGGTGACGGCTACACGAAGGCCGAGGCATCGAAGTTCTTCGCCGACACGGACCGCATGATCGACGCCCTCTTCTCGACCCCGCCCTTCTCCGATCGCAAATCCGACTTCAACGTCTTCGCGATCCATCCCCCGAGCGCCGAAAGCGGCGTCACTGACCCCCGCGGCGGCATCTGGCGCGAGACTCCTCTGGGCCTCAGCTTCAACGCGTTCGACAGCGACCGCTACATGCTGACGAGCAAGAATCGCGAGCTGCGCGAGATCGCCGCGCTCGCCCCTTACGACACCTTGATGCTCCTCGCGAACACCGAGAAGTACGGCGGCGGCGGTATCTTCGGTCTCTGGTCGACGTGCTGCTCCGACTCGTCCCAGTCCGAGTACATCTTCGTCCACGAGATGGGCCACTCCTTCGGCGGCCTCGCCGACGAGTACTACACCTCGTCCGTCTCCTACGAAGACTTCACCAAGCCCGGCGTCGAGCCCTGGGAGCCGAACATCACCGCTCTCCTCGATCCGAAGAACCTCAAGTGGGGAGATCTTGTCGAAGAGGGCACTCCGATCCCGACGCCGTGGAACCAGGCCGTCTACGACAAGGCCTCCTACGAATACCAAGACACCCGCCGCAAGCTCATCGACGCCGGCGCCCCGAAGGACAAGCTCGAAGCGCTCTACGACGAGGTCAAGAAGACCACCGAACCGATGCTGAAAGGCGAAAAGTACGCCGACAAAGTCGGAGCCTTCGAAGGCGCCGGCTACCAGGCCAAGGGCCTCTACCGCTCCGAAGCGGACTGCATCATGTTCACACGCAACCCGCAGTACTTCTGCCGCGTGTGCTCGCGCGGGCTCGATCGCGTGATCCGCCTGTACACGGAATGAGCCGGTCGAAGCCGGCTCATCGTCGCGACGACCGATTCGAGGCGGACACCCACCCGCCGAAAGCCCCCTCTTCTCTTTCTCTTTTTCTCTCCTGCTCCGCGCCCGCGCCCGCGCCCGCGCCCGAGGAAACACGCGCGCCCCCGGCGCGCGGGGGGCTCGCCAAGGTCAGGTTCCACGTCGCGAGGTAGGGATCACGAAGAGGCGAATTCGGTTGCGCGCTCATGCGCGGCGTCGTCGAGATTCACTTCGAGAGCCTGCGCGCCTCGCGAGCCGATCAGCCCGCCGCGCGATCCTCCTTCGCGAAGCTCACCAATGCCTGCAGCACGTGTCACCGCGAGTGCCCCGCCGACGACCGGACCTTCGATCCGAAGGACGAATGAGTCGCCCGACGGGTCGCTCCGTCGTACGCCGATTCGGACATTGACAGGGCCCCCTCGAAATGAAGAATGTTAACAATCTTCATTTCCAGTGACCTTCCATGGAACGATTGCCCCACTCGCCTCCGCCGCGAACGATTCGCGAACAGATCACCGATCGCCTGCGCGAACAGGTTGTCCGCGGTGAGCTCGCTCCCGGTCAAGCCCTCCGCGAGACAGAGCTCGCGGCGCAGTACGGCGTCAGCCGAGGTCCCGTGCGCGACGCGTTTCTCAAGCTCGCGGACGAAGGGCTGCTCCTCTACCAGCCGAATCGCGGCGTCACGGTCAACTCGCCCCCGAAACCCGAGAACCGCACGCTCATCGCGTCTCTGCGCCAACAGATCGAGTGCTTCGTCGCTCGCCAGGGCATCAAGACGCTGAGCGACGAGGACCTCGCCGAGCTCGACGCGCAACTCGAGACGATTCGCGAGGCCTGCGAGCGAAACGACGCCTCGACCCTCGCACGAGCCGATCTGGCGTTCCATGAAGCGCTCCTCGTCCGGTGCGGGGGCGCGGAATTCCTGCCGATCTGGAAGTGGCTCTGCTCGCAGATGCTGATGACCTACGGCCGCCTCGACGAGTATTCCGAGGCCTTCGAAGAGCATTCGACCATCCTCGAAGCGGCGCGCACTCGGCGCGTCAGCGATATCACGTCCGCGCTCAAAGCGAACATTCAATGAGCATGGGACTCCTGAGAATCACGATGGCGGCGGCACTCGCGTGCCTCCCCGCGACGACTTCTGCCGAGCCGACCGAGGCGGAACGCCTCTTCGCGCTCAAGGTCTTTCCGACTTTCCAAGCGAAGTGTCTCGCCTGTCACGGCGACAAGAAGAAGCTCAAAGGCGACTTCGACATGCGCTCGCGCGAAGCACTGCTTCGTGGTGGCGAATCGGAAGAGCCTTCGATCGTTCCCGGAAAGCCCGAGGAGAGCCTCCTCGTCGAAGCGATCCGTTGGCAAGACCTCGAGATGCCACCGAAGGAGAACGACCGCCTCGACGAGAAGCAGATCGCCGCGATCGAGGAGTGGATCCGCGCAGGCGCACCTTGGCCCGACGACGAGACGCGCGAGCTCGTCATCCAGTCCGAACGTGCCGTCGCCGAAAACGATGACGGCGTCCTCTGGCGCACGAGCGGTGGCCTCGGCGACGACTGGACCTACCGACGCTACAAGAAGGAGGACCTCTGGTCCTTCCGCCCGCTCGAGCAGCCGGAGCTTCCGACGGAGGACAAGAATCCGATCGACGCGTTCCTCGATGCGAAACGCGAAGCCGCCGGCTTCGGTCCCGCGCCGATGGCCGACCCGCTGACGCTCGTGCGTCGCGCTCACTTCGACCTGCTCGGCTTGCCACCGTCACCCGCGGAGATCGAGACCTTCCAGACCGCGTGGGCGGCCGATCCCGAGAAGGCCTGGGAGCAGCTCATCGATCGCCTCCTGGCGAGCCCCCACTACGGCGAACGTCAAGCGCAGCACTGGCTCGACGTCGTGCGTTACGCCGACACGGGCGGCTACTCGAACGACTTCGAACGCTCGAACACGTGGCGTTACCGCGACTACGTCATCCGCTCCTTCAACGCCGACAAGCCCTACGACCAGTTCGTCGTCGAGCAGGTCGCCGGTGACGAGCTCGCGGACGAGTCGGTCCTGAAGCGCTCGAAGGAGGGCCCCGTCGCACGGGAGAAGGCGATGCGCTCGGGCAACTACACCGAGGAGGAGGTCGAATGGCTCGTCGCGTCAACGTTCCTGCGACTCGGAGCGTGGGACAACGCGATGACGAAGGCGCCCGAGGCGCGCCAAATCTACCTCGACGACGTCGTCAACGCGGTTGGCCAGTCGTTCCTCTCGACGACGCTGCGCTGCGTCAAGTGTCACGATCACAAGTTCGATCCGATCCCGACGAGCGACTACTACCGCATCTACGCGGCCTTCGCCGCGACACAAATCGCCGAGCGCCCTGCGCGCTTCCTCGAGATCGAGAATCGCGCCGGCTTCGACGAGGGCCGCACCGAGGTCGAGCACCTGCTCGCGTTCGCCGTCGATCGCAAGAAGGAGATCAAGAACAAGCAGGAGACAGCCGCGCGCAAGTGGTTCGACGAGCGCGGACTCGAGTACCTGACGGAGAACGAGCGCAAAGACCTCCCTGACGAGCAGAAGCCGCCCCGCCACGTCGGCCTGAACCACGTCGAGCAAGGTCGCCTCAAGGTGCGCGAGCAGGACGAATGGATCTGGAAGCGCCGACTCGATCGCTACCGTCCGATGGTCCAGAGCGTCTACAACGGCTCGGACGTCTCGTTCACGTGGAACAACGCACGCAAGCTGCGGCTGCCGAAAAACCTCGACCGTGGCGCGCTTCCGACGAGCGCCGTGCTCTTGGGCGGTGCGCTCACGGCTCGCGGTCCGGCCGTGACGCCGGGCGTCTTGAGCGCGGTGGGCCTCGGCATCAGCGAGTCGAAGTCCGACCGCTACGCCCTGACGAACGCGAAGTACGGCCGCCGCCTCGGCCTCGCTCGCTGGATCGCGCATCCTCAGAACGGCCTCGCGACGCGTTCGATCGTCAATCGACTCTTCCAGCAGCACTTCGTCCACGCGATCGCGCGCAACCCGAACAACTTCGGCGCGACGGGCGCGAAGCCGACGCACCCCGAGCTGCTCGACTGGCTGACGTCGGACTTCGTCGCGAACGGCTGGAAGATCAAGCGCGTCCACCGCCTGATCATGAGGTCCCGCGCGTACCGACAAGCGACCACGCACCCCGAGCTCGAGATGCTTCGCGAGAAGGATCCGGAGAACAAGCTGCTCGCGGTGCACACGCCGAGACGCCTGACGGCCGAAGAGTTGCGCGACACCTTTCTCGCGGTCACGGGCGAGCTCGTCCGCACTCGTGGCGGTGTGCCGATCCGCCCCGAGATCAACCTCGAGGTCGCGCTGCAGCCGCGCATGATCCAGTTTTCGATCGCACCGGCCTACCAGCCCTCCCCCACGCGAGCGGAGCGCAATCGGCGAACGATTACGCCTATCGAGTTCGGGGGCTCGCCGACCCCTTCCTCGAGCTCTTCGGTCAACCCAACCCGAACGACTCGTGCGAAGGGCGTGACGCCGCGACCGTCACGCCGCAGGCCTTGACCCTCTTCAACAGTGACCTGACCACCGACCGATCGATCGCCTTCGCTCTCAGCCTCGAGAAGGAGTCGAAGGAGCTCAGAACGCAGGTCGACCGCGCGTTCCGTCGCGCACTCGGTCGTGCGCCCGACGAGGCAGAGCGAACGCGTATGACGGCCTACGTCGAACGTATGCGCGAATACCACGCGCAGAACGCGCCGGAGAAGATCGAGTATCCGACGCGTATCACGCGCTCCCTCGTCGAGGAGTTCTCGGGGAAGCCGTTCGAATATGAGGAGATATTGCCGGTGTACGAGGAGTATGCGGCGGATGTGAAACCGAGCGAGGTCGGAGCTCGGACTCGTGCGCTCGCGGATCTTTGTTTGCTGCTGATGAATTCGAATGAGTTTGTTTACGTTTATTGAAGGATTCGCAGTGAAAGCCGATCGTTGTCTGGCCGACGCCGATCACGCGGTGCGCGGATTCGAGAGAACCCGAAATAGAGAACTGTCCTCGTCGCGGCAACCCGCCGCGATCCTCGAGTGGAACCACCACCCCGAGGAACCGCATCGGAGTTGCCCACCAGCGGGGTGGGATAGGGCCGCAATACTACGCTGAGATGAAACAGTCGAAAAATGAGATGTTCGAATCGCAACGGTGCTTTTGAGTCCTCGAAGCGGCGTGAGTTCCTCTACGGCCTCGGTGCGTCACTCGGGTCGCTCGCGCTGACGGACCTGGTCGCCAAGGAGCGAGAGGAACCGTTGAGCCCGAAGCCGCCGATGCATCCCACGAAGGCGAAGGCGTGCATCCTTCTCTTCATGGAAGGCGGACCAGGCCAGATGGACACCTTCGATCCGAAGCCCGCGCTGAGCCGGCTTCACAAGAAGGAGTCGAAGAGCACACGCGGTCTCGAGACCGGCTTCAAGTTCTACGTCGGCAGCCCGTTCAAGTTCCGCAAGGCGGGACAGTCGGGCCTCGACATGTCCGAGCATTGGAAGCATCTCGCCGATCCCGAGGTCGCCGACGAGCTCTGCAACTACCGCGGCTGCCAGGCCGAGTCGCTCAATCACCCCGAAGCACTCTTCCACATGAATACGGGAAGCCGTCTCGGTGGCGATCCGTCGCTCGGCTCGTGGGCGACATACGGACTCGGCTCAGAGAACGAGAACCTGCCCGGCTTTGTCGTCATGACCGAGCTCGCCGCCCCGCAAGGTAGCGCGCGCAACTGGTCGAACGGCTTCCTTCCGGCGCACTACCAAGGCACGCGCCTGCGTCCGCAAGGCTCGCCGATCCTCGATCTCGACTCGCAGGACTTCAAGTCGCGCGAGCACCAGCGTCGCGCTCTCGACGAGCTCGCGTTCCTCAACCAGAAGCACGCCGAGACGCGTCCGGAGCACGGTGACCTCGCCGCGCGCATGGAGAACTACGAGCTCGCGTTCCGCATGCAGCTCGAGGTGCCCGGCGTGCTCGACATCCAGGGCGAGCCACAGTACCTGCGCGACATGTACGGTCTCGACAAGAAGGAGACCGCCGCGTTCGGGCGACAGTGCCTCCTCGCGCGCCGCCTCGTCGAGAAGGGGGTCCGCTTCGTGCAGATCTTCTCGGGTGGCTGGGACTCTCACGACTACCTCGAGCGCGGACACTCCGCGCGCATCGCGAGCGTCGACAAGCCGATCGCCGCGCTGATCAAAGACCTCAAGGCCCGCGGCATGCTCGACGAGACGCTCGTCGTCTGGACGGGCGAGTTCGGTCGGACGCCCGACAATAACAAGCGTGGCGGCGTCTACTCGCTCGGTCGTGGTCACAACGTCGACGCGATGACGATGCTCTTAGCGGGCGGCGGCGTCAAACGTGGCGCGGTCGTCGGCGGGACGAACGAGCTCGGCGCCGAAGCGGTCGAGGTCGCGCATCCGATCCGCGACGTCCACGTCACGCTCCTCCACCTGCTCGGGCTCGACGACAACAAGTTGACGTACTTCCACGGCGGCCGGTACAAGCAGCTGAGCCAATTTGGTGGAAGACGTATCGACGAGCTGCTTGCGTGATTTTCAAGGGGGCTTTCGGGAAGCCCCTCTCTATCGCGCGGAGCCGCGATCGATTCACCCCAACCAGCAAGGCTACCCCACGAGACTCGACGAATGATCACCCT
>CAYZGY010000438.1:0-6971 GCA_964478085.1 uncultured Planctomycetia bacterium | reverse complement strand
GCCATGCACGTGCCACACCACTCTCTGGGGCGAACCCCGAACCGGATCCCGCGCGGATCGAAAAAACTCGACCGCGCACTCTTCTGCGGTTGTTAGAACTCACTTTGACTAAGCCATTTAACGGATTCAACGTAGGCTGAGAAAATCGCCTATAATTCCACGGACAAATAGCGAAAATTCTCCGAAAGAGCACCAACAGAACCCGAAGCTGGCAAAGGACGGAGACATGCGGGCGACTGTGGCCATCCCCTCGCTCAATGAAGGTCGAAACCTCTGGCGAACCGCGGCGAGCTGCGCCGAGACGATCGCGGGACACGAGGACGACATCGAGATCCTGATCGCCGACGACGACTCGAACGACGACTCGCTCGAACAGCTGCGCGAGAAGCTCGGTCACCTCCCGAATCTCCGCGTCGTCGCCCACGAGACTCGCCGGGGGGTCTCGGCCACGAAGGACCTCTGTGGGCGCGAGGCACGTGGTGACATCGTTCTCTTCCTCGACGGACACTGCAAACCGGAGCCCGGCGCGATTCTGCGGCTCATCGAGCGCATCGAGGAACGCGATGGACGCATCGTCCTGATGCCCCGCGTCCCGTGCCTCGACGAGGAGACCTGGAAGAACAACGAGTCGCAGTGCGGTTACGGCTACCGCATCGAGCTCGACGACTTCGCCGCGGGCTGGGTCGGTCGCGAGACGCTCGAGCAGGACGGCGATCTGCTCATCAGCCAAGGTCTCATCGGCTGCTGCGTAGCGATGTCGAAAGCGCTCTACGAAGAGCTCCACGGATTCGACACCGATATGCGCGTTTGGGGTGTCGAGGATATCGATTTCGGCCTTCGCGCCTGGCTCGCGGGAGCACCGATCTACACCGATCCCGAGGCGTCGATCGGGCACCGCTTCCGCGCCAAGTTCGACAACTACGAGGTCTCGGGAGTCCACCACCTGACCAACCAGATTCGCATGGCTCGCAAGAGCTTCACGGATCCGGTCTGGAACGAGTGGCTCGAGAACTGCCGCGCTCGCGCTGCCGAGCACGAGGGCTTCTTCGATCGAGCGTGGAAGGAGTTCGAGGCCCGGCGCGAGAGCGTCGAGAGCGAACGCGAGTTTTGCCTCTCGACTCGTCAGCACGACGAGTTCTGGTTCGCCGAACGATTCGGCATGGAGTGGCCGGTTCGCAGATAGCCAGGTCGTCGTGAGCAGGCTCGCGGACGGTTCGAGCCATCACGGCCCCAACCGTCGCGACGTGAGATCTGAACTCACCGGCTGCCGTTAGCCACCTGGAGGGGGGCGACGGCGTCGGAGAGGAAGAGGAAGAGGAAGAGGAAGAGGAAGAGGGAGAGGAAGAGGAAGAGGGAGAGGGAGAGGGAGAGACCGGAGGACCCGGGTCGTACGACTTCGCACCGAACTATTGCACGAGCTTTTGCCCACTCTTCACAAGTACGCGCACATCGACTCCCTGGGCGGATGAACCATCGTTCATTTAGACGATAAAGTTAGCGGACGCCTCACTCTTCGAAGTGCTCGGCGAGGATCTTGTCGGGATCGCCCCAGCCCGTCTCGTCTTGAATCTCGCGGCAGCGACTGAGGATCTCGCCGAACTCGCGCCCCGGTTGCATTCCGCGTGCGATCAGGTGTCGACCCAGCACGACATCGTCGTCGGCCTTGTCCTCGATGTTGAGACTCGAGGCCTTCTCGAGGAACTCGTCACCCGCGGGAAACTCGCGCGCAAGCGCGTCCGGTGTCGTACGCCCGAAGTGGTCCGCCACGGCGAGACGGTGCAGCACGCGAAGATTGACTCCGCCCGCATCGAGCTTTCGTGCCAGGCGCCGGTAGGCCTTCGGCTTCGCCGGCCCGTGCGCGAACTGCGCGGGAGCCAAGTGCGTGTCGACGAGCACCTCGACCGCACGGATGAGATCCGTCGGGCTTCGCATGCGCTCGAGAAAGTTCCGCGAAGGCTCGACGCCCTCGGCCTCATGCCCCGGAGATCGCACACGATCACCTTCCGTGAAGGTCGTCGCCGGCTTGCCGAGATCGTGGCAGAGCGCGGCGAACATCACGATGAGATCTTCCGCATCGCTTTCGCCGCCCAATCGCATGTTCGCGGCCTCGTCGACGACGAGCATCGTGTGCTCCCAAACCGTACCCTCGGGATGCCAGATCGGATCCTGCGGCACGCCGACCATCGCCTCGAGCTCCGGGAAGAACCGCAAGAGTCCGGAGACGCGAAGAAACTCGAGACCGAGAGACGGTCGCACGCCCTTGAGCAGCATCTTGCGAAACTCCTCGAAGGTGCGCTCGCCTGGCAGCTCGGAAAGATCGAGCGACCGGCAGAGCTCGATGAGATCGTCGTCGGGAGACATCTCGAATCGAGCAGCGAACTGCGCCACGCGAAGAGCGCGCAGAGGATCCTCGGAAAAATGCAGAGGATCGGTCGCGCGCAGGACGCGCGCTCGCAGGTCGCGTTCGCCGCCGTGCGGGTCGAGAACCTCGCCCGTGATCACGTCGAGCCCGATGCTGTTGATCGTCAGATCGCGGCGCCTCGCTGCCTCGTCGAACCCGAGCGTCGGATCGAGCTCGACCTGAAAGCCCTTGTGGCCGCGCCCGATCTTGTTGTCGCGACGCGGCATCGCGAAATCGCACTCGAGCCCCTTGATCTGCAGGACGCCGAAGGAGCGGCCGATCGCTATCACCTCGCCAAAGCTTCCGAGGGTATCCTCGAGCGCCTCGATGCGTAGACCTCGACGTCGAGATCCTTCGACTCTCTTCCGAGCAGCCGGTCGCGCACGAAGCCACCGACGACGAGCGCACGTCCTCCAGCGTCGTGAATCGCTTTCGCGATCGGTCGAATCGGTGTGAGGCTTTCTTCGAGCGAGCGGTCCATTTTGGCCTCGGGAATGACGATTTGGAGTAGTAGGGTGAACCGAGACGAAGAAGTCCGCAACCCGAAAGGAATCGAATGCCGCGAATCTCCCACGCTGTCAATCTCATGCCGATTTCGGCGCTCGCCGTCATCGCCTCCCTCTCAGGAGTGACGACGACGACGACGGACGCGGCCGACTGGCCGACGTACCAGCAGAACCACGCGCGCACCGCCGTGACGCTCGACAAGCTCGCCTTTCCGCTCGAACGAAGTTGGGCACACCAATCACGCTCAGTCCCCCACCTCGCTTGGCCCGGCCCGGCGAAGTGGGATGGCTATCACAAAATTCGAGGCCTCAAGGATCGCATGACGTTCGACCGCGCGTACCACGTCGTCGTCGCGGGCGGCTCGGCCTACTTCGGCTCGTCGAGCGACGACAAGGTCTACTGTCTCGACACGAAGAGCGGAAAGACGCGCTGGACCTTCTTCACCGAAGGACCGGTTCGTTTCGCGCCGACCGTTGCGGAAGGCCTGGTCTACGTCGGCTCGGACGACGGCCACGCTTACTGCCTCGACGCGAAGAGCGGCAAGCTCGTCTGGAAACAGCGCCTCGGACCGAAGGACCTGCGCATTCCGGGCAACGGACGCTGGACGTCGATGTGGCCCGTGCGAACCGGCGTCGTCGTGCTCGACGGCTCGGCGTACTGTTGCGGCGGCGTCTTTCCGTGGGAGGGCGTCTACCTCGCCTCCTTCGACGCGAAGACGGGCGAGCGCCGGTGGCTCCAGAAGATGACCGATCTCCCGGCGCAGGGTTACTTGCTCGCGTCGCCCTCACGGCTCTACGTGATGACCGCGCGCGAGCGTCCCGTCGTCTTCGATCGACGAACGGGCAAACGTCTCTACCAAGTCAAGGGCGGCGGCGGCGGCACGTACGCGCTGATCTCGGGAGACACGCTCGTCTACGGCCCCGGAAAGACCGGCGACATGAGCCTCTTCACCGCGGGACAGAAAGACCAGCTCGCGAGCTTCCCGGGTAATCAGATGATCGTCACGCCGAAGCGCTCGTACCTGCGCACTGACACGAGCCTCGCCGCGCTCGATCGCAGTCGCTATCTGTGGCTTCTCGGAAACCGCCGCAAGCTCGAGCGTCGAAAAGGCGAGCTCGGCAAACGCGCCGGCAAGATGGCCCAGATGGAGAAGGCGCTCCTCGCACAGGACAAGCAATTCGATGCGCGCGAGAAGGCGAGACAGGAGGCGGTCGCCGCGAATCCCGACGCGGAGATCGCGCCACCGACCGAAGCCGAATTCCTCTCGCGTGAGAGAACCAAGGAGCAGCTCGCGCAGATCCGCAAGGACACCGTGAGCGCCCGCGAAGAGATCGGCACGCTGACTCTCGAGATCAAGCGACTCTCCGAAGGCATGCGCACCTGCTACCCCTGGCGCGTCGAGCTCGAGCCGACCTTCTCGATGATCCTCGCGGGTAACGCGGTCGTCCTCGGCGGACGCAACCAGGTCATCGCGCGCAGTCCCGAGAAGGGCGAGGTGATTTGGAAGGCGGAAGTGCCGGGCGACGTGTACAGCCTCGTCGTCTCGAACGGAAGGCTCTACGCCTCGACCGATCGCGGCACGATCGTCTGCTTCGCGGGAGGGAAGAAATGATGAGAACTCTACGCTCCCTTTCGCTCGCGCTCTCGCTCACCGCTTGCTGGATCACCGACAGCAAGGTCGACGCGTCAGACTCGATCTACGCTTGGTCCTTCGATCAGAGCCATCGCGACGCCAAAGGCTTTCGACCCATCGCAGGGAACCTCCACGCGCGAACGAAAGGTTCGATCGAGCCCCTCGGCAAGGAAAAATCTCCCGGCGCCGTCTTCCTCGACGGCAAGACGAGCCGCATCGTCGCCAGCGACAAGATCGAGACCTTGCCCCTGCCGACGGAAACGGTGCACGTCGAAGCCGTCGTCTCAGTCTTCGAGCCGCTTCGCTGGGGCGGGATCGTCACCGCGTTTCAGGACAACGGCAACTTCGAGCGGGGCTTTCTGCTCGGATTCGAGAACGACCGCTTCTCGTTCGCCGTCTCGACCGAAGGAACGAACAAGCTGACGTACGTCACGGCGAAGAGCGCTTTCACGCTCAAGCGTTGGTATCACGTCGCGGGAACGTACGACGGCAAGGTCGCACGCCTTCGCGTCAACGGCGAGATCGTGGCCGAGTCGGACGCTCCCGCCGGCAAGATTCTTCCGGCGCCGCGAGGCTTTCTCGAGATCGGTGCCTACCATGACGACGATGAGGACTTCCGCACGCCGATGGCGATACGCCGCGCCTCGATCTCTCACGCGCCTCCAAAGGAGCTCTCCGGAGCCGACGCGCTCACGACCGAGCTCGCGGCACTACCGCCGCTCGAGGAGGTCGACCGCGAGCGCTTCGGTCCCTTCTCACGCGTGCTAGGGCCCTTCGTCGAGTTCGTCGACCGCGATCGCGTCAAGATCGACTGGGAGACCGACGTCGCCGTCCAAACGGAGATCGAGCTCGAGATCAACGACACCGAGTCGCTGGGCTACGACGAGACGACGGACCAGCACGTGCACTCCGCCGAGTTCGAGGACATCGCGCCGGAGCGCGTCTACAAGTATCGCCTGCACGGGACTTCGGAGGACGGCAAGACGTCGATCCTCTCGCCGGAGTTCGAATTCGACTCTTCGTTCAACTACACGCCGCCGCCGATCAAGATCGAGCCGTGGCCGGGCGCCAAGAGCTCACGTGACGCGCTCTACGAGAAGCTCGCCGATCGCATCGTCGCGCACGCGGGCATCGCGAAGGGCTACTGCCTGATTCTCGACTCGGGCGACGGTCGACTCGCCTACGAGCTCGCGAAGCGCACCGAGTGGAAGATTGTCGGCCTCGAGCAAGACGAACAACGCCTCGATCGCACACGGCGCACGCTCGACGCCGCGGGCATCTACGGCACGCGTGTGAGCGTTCACCGCTGGGATGGCGACGCGCTTCCCTACGGCCCCTACCTCGCGAACGTCATCACGACCGACGCGGGTCTCACAACGGGTGGGCTTCCGAAAAACGTAGCAGAGATCTATCGTGTACTGCGCCCGAGCGGCGGGCTGCTCGCACTCGGCTCGTGGGACGACTCGACGCAGCCCATTGCCGATGACGCCTTCCCCCGTTGGCTTCAGAGTGCCGGCAAGACGAACGGCGATTCGAAGATCGACGAGGGTGATCCGCGTCTCTGGTTCTTCACTCGTGGCAAGCTCCCCGGCGGAGGCGAGTGGACGCACCAGTACGCCTCGCCCGACAACTCCTCGTGCTCGCAAGACGAGCTCGTCAGCGGCAAGCTGCAAGTCGCGTGGTTCGGTCGCCCCGGCCCTCGACCGATGCCCGACCGTGGCCCGCGCAACCCGGCACCCGTCTCGGCGAACGGTCGACTCTACGTTCAGGGCTACCGCGTGCTCTTCGCGCTCGATGCCTACAACGGCACGATCCTCTGGTGCAAGCAGATCCCGACGATGCGCCGCGCCAACATGCCGCGTGCGAGCTCGAACATGGTCGCGACGGACGATGCGCTCTTCGTCGCGGTCGGCGAGCACATCATCGGCTTCGACGGCCAGACCGGAAAGCGCATCTTCGCCCGCAAGGCCAAGCGCAAGTCCGAGAATCGTGAGTACGAGTGGGGTTACCTCGCTTCGACCGCCGCGAAGAACGGCGCGATCATCGGCAGCTCGACGATTCGAGGCGGTAATTACCTCGGCGACGACGGCGAGTGGTTCGAGGACGAAAAGGACAACTCGATCGCAAAGGTCACGAGCGACTCGGTCTACTCGATCAACCCCGAGACGGGCGAGGAGCTCTGGTCGTACGCGAACGGTGTCGTCGTCAACTCGACGATCACGATCTCGGACGGCGTCGTCTACTTCGTCGAGGGGCGCAACCCCGCCGCGAAGCACAAGGAGAAGGGTCGCCTCTCGGCCGAGCTCGAGAAGGACCAACACATCGTCGCCCTCAACGTCGACTCCGGCAGCAAGCTCTGGGAGATGCCCTTCGACGCGAGCAAGTGCCAATTCACAACGTACTTCTCACACTCGAAGGACACGCTGTTCG
>CAYZGY010000437.1:6625-6989 GCA_964478085.1 uncultured Planctomycetia bacterium | reverse complement strand
GGGGGCGGTGGCGGAGGTGCTCGAGCGCCTCCTCGAACGTCCCCCCGGGCTGCGCGACCGGCTCGCCGAAGGGGTAGAGGTTGACCGCGACGAGGTCGATCGACTCGAGCGAGTGCTCCTGCATCGTCGAGACGTGCGCGGGGTCGTCCCGTCGGTGGAGGATGCCGGCGTGGACCTTCGGATGTAGCGTTTTCACGCGTCCGTCGAGCATCTCCGGAAATCCCGTAAACTCCCCTACCTCCACGACTTCGAGACCGGCTTCGCGCAGAGCGCGGAAAGTGCCTCCGGTCGACAGAATCTCGACACCCTGCTCGGCGAGCCCACGGGCGAACTCGACGATTCCGGCCTTGTCCCAAACGCTCAC
>CAYZGY010000437.1:0-6601 GCA_964478085.1 uncultured Planctomycetia bacterium | reverse complement strand
GACATCCTGGTCGCTGTCCTTTCCTCGGGGTCGCGGGATACGAAAGAGAGCCAAACTACCCCGCACGCCCGCGTTTGGGAAGCGCCTGCAGAATTTCCTTTCGACCGCTTCCGCGAACCGATAAAATTGCCTCTGCGGGCGATCCTTATTCTCGTCAACGAAAGGACTTAAGGTGGTTCGGAGACGACAGCCGGAAGTCCGAGGCGAGACCGCAGGCGTCCCGTTCCTCTGAGACCCTCACCGAATCTGCCGGCCGATCCGTGACAGCCCCCAACCGCTCTCCCTCTTCGCCGAAGCAGTCTCGGGATAAGGCCAAGGACCGCCGCCTCGTAGGACAGGTCGTCGGGGGCAAGTACAAGGTGATCTCGCTCCTCGGCCAAGGAGGCTTCGGATCGGTCTTCCTCGTCGAGATGACGTCGGGAATCGTCGGCGACCGCCTGGCGATGAAGATCCTCCCCGACGAGCTCAGCCAGAACGACGTCTTCCGCGAGCAGTTCATCAACGAGATCCGCGTCGCGATGAAGATGGTCGACAAGCACGTCGTCCAGATCCGCGACGTCGGCGTGCTCGAAGGCGACGAGTCGGTCGGTGGCGGGCTGCTCTACTACACGATGGACTACATCGAAGGGCAGCCGCTGTCGCAGATCATCCGCGAAGAAGGCCGGCTGACCGCTCCGCGCACGCTGCGCATCGTCCGTCGCATTCTCCCGGCGCTTCGCACGGCGCACAACGCGGGGATCATCCACCGCGACCTCAAGCCGGCGAACATCATGGTCGAGCCCGACGGCGACAAGCCCGACCAGGTTCGCGTCCTCGACTTCGGCATCGCGACGGCGATCGATACCGACTCTTCGGAATCATCCGAGGAGAAGAACGAGGACGGCACCAAGAAAAAGAAGGGCTTCGCGGGCAGCCCGTACTACATGCCGCCCGAGCAGTTCCGCAGCCGCGAGATGGGCTTCTACACCGACCTCTACTCGGTCGGGGTGATCCTCTACGAGTGCATCACCGGTCAGAAGCCTTACGTCGGTGCGACGCCGCAAGAGATCTACAACAACATCAAGAAGGGACCACCCGTCCCGATCAACGAGCTCGCCCCGGAGGTCAAGTCGTTCCCGGGTCTCGCCGAGCTCGTCATGAAGGCTCTCGAGCGCAACCCGCAGAAACGATTCCAAACGGCGAAGGAGTTCTTCGAGCAGCTCAATGCCGTGATCACGGGACGAGCTCAGCCGGACACGACCGGAGCCGGCGTCGGTGTCGAAGAGACGGACACCCCGGCAAACGCTGGGGCTGGAGCCGGTCGAGCCGCAGGAAGGGGACCCGCTCGCCGACCGGATCCGAAGAGTCGCGACAAGATACGCCGCAAGGTGGCGCGCGAATCGGCTCGGTCCTCGCGCGGAGGTTGGCTTCTACTCTTCGTTGTCGTCGTCGGGGTCATCGGCGTGGGCCTTCTCTTCGAGTACAAGGTCCGGTAACTCCTCGGTAAGAACGGTTCCGTACCGTAGACGGCGAACAAGACGACCGTAGACGACACCTCCAAGTCCATCGCTGCGGGTGCCACGCACGAGGACCGTGAGAAGACCGCCGCCGAGAGGATGCGCGAGCGTCGAACCCAGCGCAACATCGATGACAATGGCACCGGCGTGACGAAAGTCGAGAACCGCAAGCCGAGCGCCGAGGTCATCACCGACACGATCAAGAAGTACTACCGCGAAGGCCTCGACGCCCTCGAGGAGAAGAAGTACGAAGAGGTCACGGCGAACGCGGACGAGATCCTCGGGCTGCGGGCGAAGGAGCACCGCGGGCTCGTGTTACGCGGCGCCGCATACTTGGCGCAGAAGCAGCACATCGAGGCCCACGGAGTTCTCCTGGACGCGGTCCAGGCGAAGTCGAAGTCGGTGAAGCTGCGCGCCGCGCTCTACCTCGCCGAGACGTGCATGAAGCTCCCGGCACCCGACTGGCCCGGTGCTCTCACTCAGCTCGAGAACGTGCTCGAGGCCGACAAGACGAACGGCGCCGCGTACGTGCTTCTTTGCACCTATCACGAGAAGCGTGGACTGCGCGACGAGCTCAAGAAAGTCGTTCGACGCGCCCACGAGCTCAAGGTTTCGGAGCCGAAGATCGTCAAGCTCTACCAGCGCTTCTTCGTCGACGAGCCCAAAGAGGCGCGCAAGAAGGTCGGTGAGACACTAGCCAAGGCGAAGAAGGCGTTCACCGAACGTGACTTCGACAAGGCCGGCGACCTCTACGACAAAGCGCGCGAGCTCTCCCCGTCGATCGAGATCGCGGAGCTCGCCGCCGATGCGAACGCGCTTTCGGAACGCTACACGAAGACGAAAAAGTCGACCGACGAGCTCATCGAGCTCGTCGAGGCTTCGACTAAAGCGAAGACTCATCCCTCGTGGCCGGCGAAGAAAGAATACCTCGAAGGTCGCGCGAAGCTGCTCCTCTACCTGAAGTCGAAAGACAAGGGCACACTCGCGTCCGCGACGCTGGCCCTCGCGAGGAGCACGACGCTGACGACGAAGAAGAAGAAGAAGGACGAGCGACTCTACTGCTGGGCAAAGACTTACCACGGCATGGCTCTCTCGTACGTCGGTAAAGACGGTGCGCAGCTCGCCGAGCTCGAGAAGGTCTACAAACCGACGGTTCGCTACAACGACCCCGAGCTCATGTACCTCCAGGGAAAGGCGTACATGCGCTTCGGCGCTCGTGTGAAGAAAGACAAGTCCGTCGGTGAGAAGGCGTACAAGTACGCCAAGAGCCGCTTCCTCAACCTGATGAAGATTTCGAAGGTGACCGACCTTCTCAAGGCCAAGGCCGAAGTCCGACTCGGTCGTTGCGATCTCGCCCTCGCCATGTTCGACGACAACAACCCGGACGATCTTCGTAAGAGTCAGCGACACTTCCGTGACGCTAAGAAGCTCGGGCTCGACAACGCCGAGTTGAACGAGTACCTCGCCCAGACGTACGTCCTCGCCGACGATCCGATTCGCGCCGCGGCTTACTACAGCGACGCCTACGACCGCGCTCCCACCGAAGCCCGCCTCCTTCGCGCGATCGAGTACTACCTGAAGGCGAGCCCCCGAAACGCGCGCGCCCGCGAGCTCATCAAGCAAGGTCGCGAGACCTATCCGAACAGCGCAGAGCTGAAGAAGCTGGAACTCGAGGTCGGCACTCGTTAGATTCGTTCTTCGAACGCGGCCGCGTGAGGAGAAGCCGGTCGCCCGAAGAAGAGAATCAGAGGAGGCCGCTGACCGTGAGTCAGTCCCGATCCCTACGCGTCACCGTCGCGTGTCTCGTCATCGTCCTCGCGACCCTGCACGCCGGTGACTCGGCGAGCGATTCCCCAGACGAGTCCTCGAACTCCGCCCTGCGAACCGTGATTCGACCTTACGCGATTCAAAAGGGAGCCACGATCGGTATCGTCGCCCCGGCGAGCTCGCTGTCGGAAAGTTACGTCGAGCGAGCTGTCGCCAATCTGCAGGACCGCGGCTATCGAGTGAAGCTCTCGCTCGGCTACAAGAATCGTCAGGCCTACCTCGCCTCACCCGACGCGACGCGTGCCGCGGAGGTGAACGGATTCTTCGCCGATTCCGAGATCGACGCGATCCTCTGCCTGCGAGGCGGGTACGGAAGCCCTCGCATCCTCGATCGCCTCGACTACGATCTCATCCGCCAAAACACGAAGCCGTTCATCGGATACAGCGACATCACCGCGCTCCTCAACGCGATCTACGAGCGCAGCGGTGTCGTCACCTTTCACGGACCGATGGCGAAGGAGTTCGGCATCGGCAAGGGACTGACGCAGTACACCGAGAGATACTTCTGGAGCGCGTTCGACCCGAAGAGCTCACTCTTTCAGGACTGGGGCGGAGTCGGCCCGCGTGGTCGCGGCCATCGCATCACGCTCGTCGGCGGAAGCGCCGAGGGGGTTCTCGTCGGCGGCAACCTGAGCGTGCTCGTGAGCACGATCGGAACGCCGTACGAAGTCTCGGGCGACGGTCAGCTCCTCTTTCTCGAAGACGTCAGCGAGAAGGCGTTTCGCATCGACCGCATGCTCAACCAGCTCCGCCTCAGTGGAAAGCTCGCGAAGTTCCGAGGCATCTTGCTCGGAGCGTTCACCAACTGCGGTCAGGATCTCAACGCGGCGGGAAAGACACTCGAAGATCTTTTCCTCGAGTACTTCGGCGAGCTTGGGGTTCCGGTACTGAGTGGATTTCCAGCCGGACACGTATCGGACCAAGCCGTCCTCCCCATCGGCGGGCAGATCCGTCTCGACGCGGACCAGAAGAAGGTCACGATCCTCGAAGCACCCGTCGTCCCGCGACCGGAACGCTGAGCTTACTTCATTCGATGGAGTAGGCTGGCGAGGTTCGTTTTCACCTCGAACGAACCGGGCAGGCTCTTCGTCTGCGGGATCCCCGAAATCTCTCCGTGGAGGATGAGACCGACGAGCGTCTCCGGCCCGAACGACGTCGTGCGCACCTCTCGCCACTCGGCTTCGGCTCCTTCGACCGTCGCGTCGTTGAGATCGGCACCCGTGAGCGTCGCCTCGAGCATCTTCGCGCCGCGAAGATCGGCGGCTCGCAAGTTCGTGTTCGCGAGATTTGCGCCGGCGAGCTTGCACTCCGACAGGTTGGCGCCCGCGAGCTCAGCGGACGAGAGATCTGCGTCCGTGAGATCGGCACCTGCGAGGTTGGCGTTCGTCAGGATCGCACCGCGCCAATTGACACCGGCGTAGTCGCCGCCGGCGAGATCGGTGCCGGCCAGATCGAGTCCCTCGATCCGCATGCTCTTGTTGTCCTGCAGCTGAGCCGCGAGGAAATCCTTGGGAAGCTTCGCCTTCGAGATGTCGGCGTCGTCGAGGTTCGTATTCGAGAGGATCGCGCCGTCGAGATCGCACTCGGTCAGGTTCGCTCCTTTGAGCGAGGCGCCCGTGAGGTTGACCCCCTTGAGCGACGCGCCCGTGAGGTCTACTCCTTCGAGCGTCGCACCTGAAAGATCGCTGCCGTCGAGGACGGTACCGCGAAGCTTGCAGAACTTGTTGAACGTCGCTCGCTGAAGATTGACGTTCTGGAGCTGTGCGCGATCGAAGTCGCAGTTCTCGAAGTACGCCGAGAGAAAATCGCTGTCGGCGATGTCCGCTTCACGACAGGTCGAGTTGACGAGTCGCGTCTCGCGAAAATTGAGATGGCGTCCAAGAGCGCGATCGAGCGTCAATCGAGAGCAACGAGCGCCTTCGAAAATACAGTCGTCGAGCTCGGATTTGAGGAAGGAGATGAGACGCATGCTCGCGTCCCGAAACGCCAGGCCTCGCGCGACGACCTCGGCGAAGAGAACCGAATCGAGGTCGCCCTCCGTGAAGCTCGCTCCGTCGACGTTACTCGACTTGCCGAAGTCGAGATCGTTGAGAACGGCCTCGGTAAAACGCGCGTTCGAAAAGATCGCTCCCGCGAGCGTCGCCTTCTCCAGCTCGACCGCCGAGAAATCGGCCGACGAAAAATCTGCACCGTCGAGCTGCGTATTCGCGAGCTTGGCCGCGACGAATCGCCCCTCGACGAACTTGGACTCACGCAGATCCGAGTAGCGAAGATCACAACGATCGAATCGGGACTTCCCGAAATCGCTCGCGCGAGCTTCGGCGCCCATCAGACGCCCGGCGGAGAGATCACACTCGGTCAGGGACACTCCATTGAGCTGTGCCTTCTCGAGGAACATCTCCTGCAGGTCCTCGCCCTGCATCTTTTCACCTTGTTCGAGGCGCGACAGGATTTCCTCAGACGTCACTGGCATGAATCGATCGAGCTCTTTCAGCTTCCCTTCGTACCCGTCCAGGGTACGTCACTTGATAACGCTTCTCGTAGCGCCATTCATTTCCACTACTGCGCCGGTCACCGTCTTCGAAAGATGAGACGAGAGATAGACGATCATCGACGCGATGTCGGCCTGCGTGACCTTATCCTGCGGCCCCGTTCCGCGAACACTCGCCGACTCGGGGGCGATCTGGCCCGGCGCGACGGCGTTGACGCGAATCTCGTGCTGTCGGAGCGCTTCCGCGGCTGCCTTCGTCAATCCGATGAGCCCGAACTTCGAGGCGCAGTGCGGAACGACGCTTCCGTCGCCGACGAGTCCGTGAATCGAAGCGATGTTGACGATCGAGCCGCCCGTGCCTTGATCGGCCATCGACTTCGCGGCGACCTGCGTCAATCGACAGGCGGCCGAGAGGTTCGTGTCGATCGTTCGCGACCAGTCGCCCACCTCGAGATCGAGGAAGGGCTTCCAAACGAAGACGCCGGCGTTGTTGACGACGATGTCGAGCCGGCCGAACTCGGCGATGGCGCGCGTGACGAGCTGGTCGGCTGCCGAGCCGCCGCCCTCGTCGTCGAGACCGGCCGCGAGGTCGGCGGCCAGGAACGCGACGGAGCTTCCGTCACTCGTACCTCCCTCGCCCGTTCCTTCGAAGACCGCCTCACGGATCCCCGTCGCCGCTTCGGCGAGCTCTTCCTCGTTGCGAGAGACCATCAGGACTTTGGCACCGTCGACGGCGAGCGCCGTCGCGATCGCCAGTCCCAGTCCGCGGCTTGCGCCGGTCACGATC
>CAYZGY010000436.1:0-6999 GCA_964478085.1 uncultured Planctomycetia bacterium | reverse complement strand
GTCGACCCGGAGGAACCGGCTCGACGCTACGCTCGAGCTCGCTTTCGGGGGCTGGTAGGGTCGATTTCCTGGTAGGTTTACGCGGACTTCTCTGTCTCGTGGGCTTCCGTTTCGTCACCCGGTATCGGCGGAGCCGTTACCACTGCCCAGCCGCATCGAGCGCCTGCTGCGAGGGCGCCGGCGATGATCGACAGGGTCGGCAAGCCGTACCAGAGGAAGAAGACCCAGAAGATTCCTCCGGCGTCGCCGAAGTAGTCGGTGCTTTTGGCCAGTGGAGGAGCGCTGTGGCCTCGCCATTCACTGCAGACCAGGAGGAGTCCGAATCCGGTGAAGAACGTTCCAAGCGACCAGCGCAGAAACGTCAGCGCCAAGTCGGCGACGAAGTGTACGGTGTCGTGAGCCGTGCCGCTCTTCACGATTCTACTCGTCGCCGATGGGGTCGATCTCCGAAGTCTCGACCATGAGCACGACGGTCTTTTCAGGTGCTCTCGTTCGATGGACGACGCCCTTCGGGACGACGTAGCCCTGAAGGGGTCCGAGCTCCACCGTCTCGCCGGGCTCGCCCGTTTCGTCGGTGTCATCGCCGGCGATATCGACGAGCAGCTTGCCATCGAGCGTGAAGAACAGCTCATCCTCGCGATCGTGCTTATGCCAGTGGTACTCCCCGCAGAGGATGCCGAGTCGGACGACCGAGTCGTTCACTTGGCAGAGCGTCTGGTTGTACCACTCGTCCGTGCACTGACCTGCGAGCTCGCGAACGTCGAAGCGCTCGAGCGCGCCGAAGAGGACGTTCATGTGCTGGACGTAGTTCTGACGGTCTTCACTCATTCTACCCGGTTCCCTTACTGACGAATTGGCCCCACGCCTTCGCGACGAGAACGCAGCCCTCGATCAGCGTGCCGACGCTTCCGATCAGGAAGCAGAAGAAAGCGATCATACCGGCGTCCGTCGGGCCGCAGGAGCCGAAGCTGTTTGCCGCGAAGAGGAACCCCGCGAAAGCGACCGACAGCCAAATGAGGAAGTCGCGCAGAGCGGGAAGAGCTTCGTTTCGCGGAAGGATTCGACGACTCTCGAGATCGGAACTCGTCATTCGCTGCTCTCGCCGTCCTCTTCGGACTCCTGCTCCTCTTCGTCGGACCGTTCCGTCGTCCAGCCGCCCGGCACTCTTCTGAGATGGAGGGGGGCGAATTCCTTTCGTTCGCGACCCGGTGAAATGGGTGTACGGGCACTCCCCGGGTCTGCTCGATGATCTCGAGGTTATCGCGAAACGTCGGATTTCGGCGATGTTCACGAATTTGCTCGATGGCCACGATCATCCAGATCGTCATGCCGAGAACTCCGGCCGCGGCCGTCGAACCGAGCCACCACGTCCAGTTTCGATTGCGATCCGCACAGCGATTGCAGAGGTCTCGATAGAAAACGAGCCGACCACCGTCGTTTCTTTCGACGATCTTGCCGCAAAGTGTGCACGCTCGCTGAGCCTCGTTGCTCTATCGATTTCGTCGCCTATGGGCCCGTGATTTCGCCATTCCACTGCTCCAGAAGATCGGAAACGATCCTACCTTGCAGTCGGCGCGAGCCCACGAGGTTTTCGAGGATCCCACCGCGGTTTTCGCGTAGAAGGAGCCGATCCGGCTCAAATCTTCAGCGCCACCGAGATCACCGCCGTCCACACGCGCAGGGCCTGCGCGTCGTCGGGGATCAGCGCGTCGCCTTCCTCGAACGCGTCGTTGCTGCGGACGCCGAAGCCGGCGCGGACGCTCACCGTCTCCCAGCTGTACTCGACGCCGATCGTCGCGACGCTCGAGAGTCCGATGCCGCTCTCGAAAAAGTTCGCGGCCGGGCCGGGGCCCTGCACGCCGACGTCGTTGTTGTAGACGACGCCTGCGCCTCCTTCGAGGAAGACGAGCCAGCCGTCCGCGTTGCGCGGGTCTTCGTCGAGGAGGATGCGGCGAACTTCAGCGTAGTCGAAGAGGCTCGAGAATACCTCGAACGGGAGCTGCAATCGGATGAGAGCCTCAGCGTTGAGGAGCTCGAGGTCGTCGAAGGAGAAAGTCCCGCCGGCGAATTGAATCGTGTCGCCGCTGTAGTGCTGGTAGCTGCCGCCGAAGCCCAAGACGAGCGGTGCGACGGGCTGGTAGTTGACGTCGAAGCCGATGATCCCGCCGCGCTCGAAGATCTCGTCGAAGTCCGCGACGTCGGCCGAGCCGTCGAGCACGAGGCCGTACTCGAATCGTGGCGTGAAGTGCCAGCGATCCGGCGGCTCGGGGCCGATGTCGCCCGCGTACTCCTCGGGCAGGATGAAGTCCTTCTGCAAGAGCGTGCCCGACTCGTCGAAGATCAGGTGAATCTTGTTCGTCTGTGCGTCGCCCTGGAAGTACTGGAAGACGTTGTGGCGATAGCCGAAGTACGAGAGCGGGAGCTGCAGTCGAATGTTGATGTCCGCTGCGTCCTTGTGAAGCCACCAGAGGTGATCTTCCTCGTCGTCGTTCTCACGCTCGATGAGGTCCGGAGCACCGAGCTTGTCGAGCGCCTCATCGAGCTTCGTCTCGCCGACCGCGAGCTCCGCGTAGGGCTTCTCGGGCAAGCGCCGACCGAAGCGCTGTCGACGGACGTCGAGCGCGCAGCTCGTGAAGAGCATCGTCGCGAGAAGAGCGAACGCCGAGATTCGGCACCGAGTGTTCACGATCACTTACCGAACGGGAAGCCGTACGATGCTTCGTTCGCGTGGAGGCTCTTGCCGACCGCGGAGACCTTGCCCGCCTCGTCGAGGAAGACAACGACGCGATCACGCTTCTCGTCGGAGTTTCCGAAGTTGATGAACGCGAGCGCGATGCCGGTGTACTTCGTCGCGATGTGCTCGTAGATGTACGCGTGTTCGCGTACCGGGTCGTTCTCTTTGCGGATGTACGAGATGTCGTTCGGTGCGCCGAGGATCTCGACGACCTGCTCCTTCGACATGCCCTTCTCGACTTGCGCGGCCTTCTCCGCGAGGATCGGTTGGTCTTTCTGCTGGCGCCCCAGCACGGCGCAGCTCGTGAGGCTCGCACCGACGACGAGGAGGCACGCCAGGCGGGCGACGTGCGTCGGGAATCGCGTCGAGGGTCGGATCGTGTTTCGCGGCATTCGTCTTCGCTCTCCGATAGCTGGAAAGGGGGAGAATACTCCCGTGGCGTTTCGTAGCGCTCTGTCTCGTTCTTTATCGGGATCGAGGCCGGAGAAGCTGAAGTCCGCCTACCCGCGAGAGCCGGTTTACGAGCCTTCGAGCCACGCTTCTCCGCCGTCTTGATACATCTCGCGCTTCCATATCGGCACTCGCTTCTTGAGCTCGTCGATACCGACGCGGCGCGCCGCGAAGCCCGCGGGACGATGCGGGCTGGCGACGGCGAGGAGGACGCTCGTCTCTCCGAGTCCGAGGTGTCCGATGCGGTGGACGATCGCGAGGCGGACCCCCGGCCAACGCTCCGCGGCCTCGTTCTCGAGCTTGACGATCTCTTTCTCGGCCATCGACTCATACGCATGATAGTCGATCGAGTTCACGGCGCGTTCGTGATGCGTGTCACGAACCGTGCCCGCGAAGGTCAAGATCGCCCCGGCGTCGTGCCCCTCGACTCGTGCGATGACAGTTGCAGGGTTGATCGGGTCGCGGACTATGCGCGCGGGACTCGCCGTCATGACCTATCCTCCACTCACGGGAGGGATGATGGCGAGCACGGCTCCGTCGTGAAGCGGCGTGTCGTCCTTCGCGAACTCCTCGTCGACCGCGATGCGGTACGTCGCGAGCTTTTCCGCCATCCACGGATGTGCGTCACGCAGCGCCGCGTCCGCGTCGCGAACGGTAGCGGGTGCGTCGAGCTCGAGGCTCGTCTCGCCGGCCCCGGCAAGCTCGTGAGCTCGCGCAAAGAAGAGGACTCGAAGTCGGAGGGGTTCGCTCATCGCTTCGAGGGTATCCTGCCCCAGCCGAGTGGCAAGGATCACTGCCCTGAAAAAAGAAAGGCGACCCGAGTGTGTTGAATCTCGGGTCGCCTGTCTTTTCGAGTCGTATCGACGTCGATCTCAGAGATCGGTCGGCTTGACCGTCGAGCGCTTGTTGGCCTGGGCGCGGCCGATCGCCTTCTCGAGGATGTCGTAGACAGCGTCGCTGACCGCTTCGACGAGCTCGCCGGACGACTTGCCACCAGCAGCCTTGACGACCGCCTTGACCTTGCTACCGACGACGAGGACCTCGCGCGAGGCCTTCTTGCTCTTCTTCTTCGCGGCTTTCTTCTTCGCGGCTTTCTTCTTCTTAGCCATCGAAATCCGTCCTTTGCATCGGACGGTCTGACTGATTAGCGAACCCGTTCACCACCAAGTACCACCGGAGTTTCCACGAAACGAATTCGTCCCTTACCCGGGAGACTCGTCGAATATCCGCGATCTGGCTTCCTCGCTTCTCTTCGTCGATCTCGTTTTCGACGGAACGACGAACCTTCACGCCGCGGAAATCGTTTCCGCGGAGTCCACGTTCGCGACAGTCGAAGACGAGTTTGCGATCCTGGGCAGGAAACCGGCAGGTTGCGGGGCTCGAACCGAGAGACCGTCAAACCTCTGAAATGCCGCGAGAAACGTCCTCGCGGCTGTTCTTGCCAGTTTTCGGGCTTCCTTTAACCAGAAACGCGACGAGCTGTCAACGGGGGAAATGCCGAAAAACAGCGCGAAAACCGCTCTGAGAGCCATTTTCACGAATCGGGGGCTTCGATGGGAGAGGAAGCTCAGAGCTCTTCGCGACGTCTTCGAGCTTCTCGCTGTAGCTTCGCGACGTCTCGATGCGGTACTCGATGGAGCGCGAGTCCGAGACGCGCTGCGAGCGCCAGAAGCGCGATTTCCCAGACGAGAAGTGCGATGGCGAGCAGGCTGGGCCCGTCCGAGACGAGCTCTCGGATCACCCAGATCGACTCCCAGACCGCGAGGGCGAGGAGCGCGAAGAACGACGAGCGGAAGCGTCGCGTGAAACCCATGCCGATCAGCGTGAGGCACATGCCCGAGACGACGCAGCTGAGCCAGTGCCACTTCCACGACCAGGGACCGAGCGGGAACCAGCCGTGAAGGCTCGACACCCAGCCGTCGCGCGCCCCGCCTTCGAGGAAGACCCCCGAGACGCCAACGACGATGCCGACGATTCCGAGGAGGCCTCCGCCGACGTAGAGCCAAAAGTACTCTCCCGCCATGTCGTCGCGGTATCCACAGACCGGGCAGTCGATCGGGTCGGAGTCGGCGTGCTCGCCGCAATTCGGACAGAAGCGTCCTTCGCTGATCTCGGGCTGTGGGTCGGTCATCTCGAAAGGCTCCGTCGTCCCGCGGGGTTTCCTTATAACGACGCATCCGGGCTTCGTCGATGCACTTCTCATTGACCCTCTCCGCGACGGCGATTAGACTTTCCACCGCACGCCCGGATCACCTCGAGGACCTTCGTGGAGAATCGAGCACTCGATGCGGGATCCTCTGCGAGAAAAAGAAGTGAGAGGCCCGATGAAGGCACCTGAGGAAATCCTCTTGAAGGTGTTGAGTGGGGAGCTGCGCGGTCGATCGTTTCGGATCGGTCGCGAGGTCGCCATCGGTAGCAATCGTGACTGCGATCTGCACCTTCGTGACGCCGCTGTCTCGTGGAATCACGTGCGGCTCTGGCGGGAGGGCGACGAGCTGCTCCTCGCGGATCTCGGCTCGGCCAACGGGACCTTTCTCAACGATCGATCGGTCGAGAGGGCGAGTCTGAGCTCAGGGGACCGTCTTCGCGTCGGCAATGTCGAGCTCGAGCTCTCGGCGGCGGTCGACGAGTCGGTTCAGGAGGCGGTTCAGGAGGCGGTGCGGGCTGTCACGGGAGGGGCGACCAAGCCTGACTCGAAGGAATCCTCCGTGCCGGTTCCGGTGGAGAGCTCTCCGGAGAAGCCTGCGAAGAGCCTCGCTCGCATGTCGCTCCTCGAGCGTGCCGAGCACGCCGAGTCCTCGCTCGCCGATCTCGAGCGGCAGCAACGCGAGCTCATCGATGGGCGCGAGGTTGCCGAACGCGCCCGTCGTGACGCGGTCGCGCAGGCCGAAAAGCTCCGCGAGGCGTACGAGCGCGCCCTCGACGCTCAACGAGCGGCCGAGGAGAAGCTGCGTGAGGCCGAAGCCCTCTCGAGCGCCGCGCGGCGCGCGCAGGAGGATCAAAAGAAAAAGACCGCCGGCTGGAAGAAGAAGGCCGACGAAGCGCGCGAGGAGGCTCAGCAGGTTGCAGCGGCGCGTGAATCGCTCGAACGCGAGCGTGTCGAGTCACGCCGGGAGCGCAAGGCCGCCGAGAATCGCCTGCGCGAGCTCACCGGAGAGATCGAGCGTCGTGACGCACAGATCGCCGCCCTCGAGGCGCGACTCGAGTCGACCGAGAAGCTCGTCGCCGACGGTGACGGCTATCGCGAGGAGCTCACGCAGCAGCGCGAGGAGCTCCGCGCCGAGATCGAGCGCCGGCGCGTGGAGCTCAGCGAGCGAGTCGCCTCGTTCGAGGAGGTCCGTAGCACGCTCGAGGCGCAGATCGCCGGGGCCGCCGCTCGCGAAGAGAAGCTCACCGAACGTGCGCTCCAGAACGAGCGTGATCTCGCCGCACGTGGTGGAGAGCTCTCGTCGATGCGGTCGACGCTCGACCGACTCGAGTCGGAGCGCGGCGACTTCGAGTCGACCCTCGCCGCCGAGCGCGATTCGAGTCGCGAGTCCGTCGCCGGCCTGCGTCGTCAACTCGAGGAGCTCCTCGAGGCTCGCTCGGCCGACTCGGCCCGCAGTCGTGAGGAGATGGCTCAGGTCATCGAGAAGCACCGCGAGGAGCTCGACGCGGCCGAGGATCGCGGGCGCGAGCAGGTCCAGTCGCGTCTCGAGGCACTCTCCGTCCACCTCGACCGGCTCCGCTCCGACCTCACCGAGCGAGACGAGCGCCTAGGTGCGCTCGAGGACGAGCGTGGCGAGCTCGATCGGCGCACGCGCGAGCTCGAGAAT
>CAYZGY010000435.1:0-7012 GCA_964478085.1 uncultured Planctomycetia bacterium | reverse complement strand
CACGGCCAGTTCGCTGTCCGTGCAACCGGGTGGCGCGCCGTACACGTACACAGCGGAGCAGATGAGCGCGCTGCCGAACTACATTCTCATCACGCGAAACTCAGACGTCGCGCATTGCATGGCGTACAGTGGCAATACGATTCCCAAGTCGAACGAGGACGCGCGTGACCGATTCAATTGGGAAGGCTGTTTCGTCTACGAAGGTTTCGTTTACGACCACGTTCGGTTCCGCCTGCGGCAGGCCAATGACCGCTACGGCGGAAGCGGCAAGCGCTCGATGCGCATTCGTTTTCGCAAGGCGAACTACCTACGCGTGCGCGATCGATACGGCAATCGCTACCCGACGCGTTGGCGAACGCTCAACTCGGGCAAGATGTTCGACAACAAGGACGTTGGAAACTTCGGCCTGACCGAGCAGCTCAATCACGATCTGTGGAACCGCACGATGGGTGCAGCGCCCTTTGTGCACACCTTCGTCCTTCGCATCGTGGATGGCGCGAGCGAGGGGTCGCAGTACTCGGGCGACTTCTGGGGCATGCACGTCGCGTTCGAGGACTACGACGCGCGTTATCTCGACTCCCACGGCCTCGAGGACGGCAGCCTCTACAAGCTCAAGGATCAGCAGTTCAATGGTCTCGAGGTCAAGCGACACCAAGGCCGCTACGCCGTGACGACCGACGCCGATTTCCAGAATATCCGTAACAACTTGCGCCCGGAGCGAAACGATCAGTGGCTGCGTGATCACGTCAACTACGATCGCTGGTATCGCTACCACGCGATCGTCGAGGGCATCCGACACTACGATTTCCGTCCCGCGGATTCGCACCTCAAGAATCGCGCTTGGTACTTCGAGCCGAATGATACGCAGTACGGTCGCATCTGGACCATGCCTTGGGATTCCGACGCAAGCTGGGGCCCGAACTGGAACAGCGGTGTCGACTACTCGAAGAACGCGATCTTCGGCAGGTCCGGAAAGCCGGCGTTCAAGCAGGAGTACCGCAACGTCATCCGCGAGGTTCGAGACCTCCTTTGGACGCAGGAGGTCCTTCACTCGATGATCGACGACCTCGCCGCCGAGCGTTTCCATATCGCTCGCGCCGATCGGGATCGCTTCCGCAACGCCCCGTCGAACGAGGGGCGTCAGGATTTCGGCACGATGGAGAGGAAGGTCACCGACATGAAGGGCTTCGCCTTCACGGGTTGGTCTGGCGGCTCCGGACCGACGGTGCCCGCGGGCGGGCGGGCGAGACACCTCGACAATCTAGCGAATGCCGAGGGAGACTCGAACACGATTCCACGCACGCCGTCCGTCCAGTACATCGGTCCCGCGGGATACCCGGCCGACATGCTGAGCTTCCGATCGTCGAGCTTCAGCGACCCGCAAGGCAGTGGGACGTTCGGCGCGATGAAGTGGCGTATCGGCGAGGTCACGGATGAGGATACGCCGGGCTACGATCCGGAAGCGCCGCTCTACTACGAGTACGACGCGATCTGGGAGTCGGACGAGATCCGCTCGTTCGAGTCGGACGTGCTCATTCCCGCACTCGTTTCCGTCGGGCACAGGTATCGCGTGCGAGTCAAGATGCGCGACACGACGAACAAGTGGAGCCACTGGTCGGCTCCGCACGAGTTCACGATCGGCGAGCCGACACAGCCCTTCCCGCCGCAGAGCTTCCTTCGCGTGACCGAGCTCATGTTCAATCCCGCGGGCGGCAGCGACTTCGAGTTCCTCGAGCTGCAGAACACTGGGCCGACGACGCTCGACTTGCGCTCCGTGACCTTTGGTGACGGCATCGAGTTCTCGTTCGCCGGAAGCGACATCGAGGAGCTCGGCCCGGGTGAGTTCGTCTTGCTCGTGAACAACCGCGTCGGTTTCGAGCAGCGCTACGACACGCGCGATCTCAACATCGCTGGTCAGTACGGCGGACGTCTTGCGAATGGTGGTGAGACGATCTCTCTGCGCATCGGCGGAAACATCGTGATTCAGTCATTCACATACGACGACTTGTGGTACGTCCAAGCCGACGGCATCGGTCACTCGCTCGAGATCATCGATCCGGCAGCACCTGTCGACACGTGGAACAACGCGATCAGTTGGCAGCCGAGCGCCGAGATCGGTGGCTCGCCGGGGCTGCCCGCATCGGGCGTGCCGCCGACGGGTGGCTACCGCGTGCCGTCGGACGCCAACGGCGACAGCCTCATCGACGTCTCCGATGCCGTCTCGCTCGTCTTCGCGCTCTTTCTCGGCGGAGACTCGCTGCCGTGCGAGGGTGACGAGATCGAAGGCACGGGCAACGAGATCCTTCTCGACGCGAACGGTGACGACGGGGTCGACATCTCCGACGCGCTTTATGTCCTCAACTTCCTCTTCGGAGACGGGCCCGGCCCGGCGCTCGGGTTCGAGTGTGTGAGGATCGAGGGATGCTCGACGGTCTGCTCGAATTGACTCGTCGACGATTCTCGAGAGGGGCTCAGGGCCAGGATGCGGTCTCCTCGGCTCGACACGAGATCTCGAAAAGCACGAGAGCTCGTGGTTTTCCCGAGCGCGAAACCCCGAAATCTCGTCAAGATAGCTCACAACGCTGACCCACGGAGACCTTCCCATGGAGTGCACGGAACACCCGAGCCTCGAGTTCGACTCGCTCAAGTGACTGCTCCTCGACCTCGCGCGCGAGCGGTCGCTCGACTCCGTCCTCGATATGATCGTCGCCGCCTTGGCGAAGCGTGCCGACATCGCCTTGGCGCGGATCTGGCTTCTTCGTCCAGGTGACATCTGCGAAAAGTGCGTGCTCCGCGAGGAGTGCCCCGATCAGACGAGCTGCCTTCACCTGGTCGCCAGCGCCGGGAATCCGGCGTCGACGAAGGCCGACTGGTCGCGAATCGACGGCCGCTTCGGGCGCTTCCCGCTCGGGGTTCGAAAGATCGGTCACATCGCGAAAAGTGGCCGGCCTGTCGAGGTCGGCGACCTCACGAAGGAGACGAAGTGGCTCGCCGATCCGAAATGGGCCGACGACGAAGGCATCATCGGATTCGGCGGTCAGCCGCTCGTCTTCCAGGGTGAAGTGCTCGGCGTGATCGGAGTCTTCACGCATCGTGCGTTCGAGCGTGAGGGCTCGATCTGGTTGCGTATCCTGGCCGACCACGCCTCCGCGGCGATCGCGAACGCGCGCGCGTTCGAGGAGCTCGACCGACTACGCACGCAGCTCGAGCTCGAGAACGAGTACCTTCGCGAGGAGATGAGCGAGGAAGCCGCTTTCGGCGACATCATCGGCCAGAGCGCGCCGATTCGAAAGATCGAGGAGCAGATCGAGCTGGTCGCGGCGACCGACACGAGCGTCCTGATCCTGGGCGAGTCGGGCACGGGCAAAGAGCTCGTCGCGCGCGAGATCCATCGTCGCAGTCCGCGCGCCGATCGACCGATGATTCGAGTCAACTGTGCGTCGATTCCGAAGGAGCTCTACGAGAGCGAGTTCTTCGGTCACGCGAAGGGCGCGTTCACGGGTGCCGTGAAGGATCGCGTCGGACGGTTCGAGCTCGCCGACGGTGGCACTCTCTTCCTCGACGAGATCGGCGAGATTCCGCTCGAACTTCAGAGCAAGCTTCTGCGCGTGCTGCAGGAAGGCACGTTCGAGCGCGTCGGTGAGGTGCGCACGCGTGAGGTGGACGTGAGAATCGTCGCGGCGACGAATCGCGATCTCAAAGCCGAAGCCGAGGCGGGACGCTTTCGCCAGGATCTTTACTACCGACTCGCCGTCTTTCCGATCGAGGTCGTGCCGCTGCGAGATCGTCGGGAGGACATCCCGCTTCTCGCGCAGCACTTTCTCGATCAGTTCTCGCGCAAGGTGAATTGCACGCCGGCCCCGATGACGCAGGCCAACGTGCTCGACCTGCAAGCCTACGATTGGCCGGGCAATGTTCGCGAGCTGCAGAATATCGTCGAGCGTACGGT
Source organism: uncultured Planctomycetia bacterium (assembly GCA_964478085.1). GTDB lineage: Bacteria > Planctomycetota > UBA8108 > UBA8108 > UBA8108 > CAYMLL01. The sequence goes on along the minus strand of CAYZGY010000435.1, from coordinate 3,063 downwards.
GATCCTCTCGCGTTGCGGTGCGCTCGAGTTCGAGTTGCCCGGGCAGACCCCGACCCTCGGAACGGGACTCGAAGGAGAGTTTTCGTCGGCCGTATCACTCTCGATCCCCGTGTCGACCGAATCGCATGCAGCGATTCCGAACGGTGAAGCTGAAGTCATCACGGAATCCCAGATGCGTGAGCGAGAGAAGGCGAATGTCGTTCGCGCCCTCGAGCGCAGCAGCTGGAAGGTCTACGGCGAAGGTGGCGCGGCCGAATTGCTCGGAATCAGTCCGACGACGCTGTCGTCTCGGATGAAGAAGATGAAGATCGCGAAACCGCGCTGATCAGAACTCGCTCGAAAGCCTCTCGCTGGTCGAGGTGAGGGTTGTGTCCCGAGCCGGCGATGGTCCCGATCTGCGCACGCGGAAAGTGTGAGCGAATCAGCCCCTGGTCTTCGTCGTCGACGAAGTCGGAGAGCTCTCCGAGGATGTACGTCGACTCTCCCGCGAAGACTTCGCCCGCTGCGAGCGGGCTCTGGCGCATGTCCGGCATCGAGGCGTGGAGCGCATCGAGGTTGCAGCGCCACGTGAACCCGCCGCTCGTCGATCGGGTCAAGTTCGTCAGGAGGAAGAGGCGCATCGCGGTATCGGGGACGATGCTCTTGAGCCGCTCATCGGCCTCGGAGCGGCTCGAGAGAGTCGAGAGGTCCAAGTCGCGCATCGCCTGGAGCTCCGTAGAGATCGGCCGGTACGCCTTCGGCGCGATGTCGACGACGACGAGGTGGCGCACGAGCTCTGGCTGCGAGACCGCGACGCGCATCGCGACTTTTCCGCCGAGGCTGTGCCCGAGGAGATAGGCGGGGCGCGACTCGACCGAGCGGATCGCCGCGGTGACGTCGTCGGCCATCTCGTGCAGAGTTCCCGTCGGTGCGTGGGGCGATCGTCCGTGATTGCGAAGGTCGAAAAGGTGGACACGGAACGATTCCGCGAGGCTCCGGGCGACGGCGTGCCAGCTGTTCGAGGAGCCGAAAAGGCCGTGCAGGATGACGACCGGGGGGGCATCGCGGGAGCCGCCGAATTCGCGGTGGTAGAGTTCCATCGCGCGAAGGATAATGGCCGAGGGTTGCGTCGACAACCCTCACGAGCCCGGAGCCAGAAGATTCATGTCGAATTCCGAATCGAAGTCGAGTGGTCCCCTCGAGAATCTCGAGGAGTGGGAGGACTTCGTCGCCGAGCGCGTCAAGGAGAGCGGTGAGAAGTTTCGCGACTACCGCGCCGAGGCGCGTTCGACGGTGAAGGAGTTCTACCGACTCAATCATCGCTACCAGACGCTCGAATTCGTACGCGAGAAGAAGAGGGAGTTTCTCTCGCTCGAGCGTCGCGAGATGGGCATTTGGGAGGCCGCGGAGTTCCTCAACACGCTTGTCGACGACAGCGATCCCGACACGGAACTCTCGCAGCTCGAGCATCTGCTGCAGACGGCCGAGGCGATCCGTCGCGACGGTCATCCTCGGGAGCTCATCCTCACGGGCTTCATCCACGATCTCGGAAAGATACTCTGCCTCTTCGGCGAGCCGCAGTGGGCCGTGGTCGGTGATACCTTTCCCGTCGGCTGTGCGTTCTCGGACAAGATCGTCTTCCCAGAGTTCTTTGCGGACAATCCAGACAGCAACGTTCCCGAGTATCGGACGCCCTGCGGAATCTACGAAGAAGGCTGTGGTCTCGACAATGTGCACCTCTCGTGGGGACACGACGAGTACCTCTACCACGTCGTCAAGGACTACCTGCCCGACGCGGCGCTCTACCCGATTCGCTATCACTCGTTCTACCCGTGCCACAAGGAGCGCGAGTACGAGTTCCTGATGGACGATCGCGATCGTGCGGGGTTCGAGTGGGTGCGGAAGTTCAATCCTTACGATCTCTACTCGAAGGATCACCAGCCGCCGAACGTCGAGGAGCTCCGTCCGTTCTACGAGGACCTGATCGCGGAGTTCTTTCCAGCGAAGGTTCGCTGGTAGATCTTCGTTACTCGACGTAGATCATCTTCCGCGTCATTCCTCCGTCGATGACGTGGTTCTGCCCCGTGATGAACTGCGCGTCGTCGGAAGCGAGGAACGCGGCGAGCGCGGCGATGTCGCGTGTCATGCCGACGCGTCCCGCAGGGTGCTGGGAGTGGTCTTCCGAGCTCAGCTCCTCCCCGCGCGCGTCGACGCGATGTTGATGATCGAGCCGCGGGCGTCGCGAAGGAGAGGAGCCGTATGCTTCGTCACGAGAAAGATTCCCGTGAGGTTCGTGGCGAGAACGCGGTTCCACGCCTCGAGTGGGAGCTCCTCGATGGGAGTCGAGCCCGCGTCGGCGATGCCGGCGTTGTTGACGAGGGCGTCGAGCCGGCCGAAGTCGCTCGCAATCTTCTCGGCGAGCGACGCGACGGAGCCTTCGTCGCTGACGTCGCAGTTCGCGGCAATCGCGTCGCTCGCGGACTCCGGCTCGCGAGTATCCGCGATCATGACCTTCACGCCGAGTTCGAGAAAGCGGGCCGCGATCCCGGCTCCGATGCCGCGGGCACCGCCGGTGACGAGGGCTGTCTTGCCTTGGAAGCTCACTGAGGGTCTCCGATTTCGCTCGCTTTTTTTGGTTCGGAGGTCGTAGTTTATTCTAAGGAAACACTTTACGGGATTCTGGGGGGTGGCGGAAGTCGCCTTGCGAGATCTCTTTTGTCTAATAAAATCTTTAGGCAAAAGGAGTTCGCATGAAACCATCCAGTCCCGATCAACTCGTCTCCGTCGGTGAGGTGGCCCGCCTGACGGGCGTCTCTCCCCACACGATTCGTGTCTGGGAGCGGCGTTACGGTCGTCCGGTCGCGCACCGCCTTCCGTCCGGGCATCGGCGCTACGACCGAGAGCAAGTGCGCTGGCTCGAGCGTATCGCAGAGGCGCTCAGCGCGGGACGCAGGATCTCGGAGCTTGTCGAGCTCACGGGCGAGGAGCTCGACGCCCTTGTCCAGCGCGAATGTTCCGGCAGTGTTGATCCGACGGTCGAGTCGCTCGTCGATCGAGTTCGGCGTCGTGACAGCACGGGGATCG
>CAYZGY010000434.1:0-7015 GCA_964478085.1 uncultured Planctomycetia bacterium | reverse complement strand
TCGGGATCATGCGCTCCCAGTACTCGGGCCAGCCCTCCATGTCCTGCGGGTGCGACGCCGAGAGGAACTGGAGCTTTCCGAGCTCGCCCGAGTCGAGCATCTCCTTCACGAAGAGGTACTCGCGGCTGTAGACGACCGTCTCGGCCATCATGTACTTGAGCCCAGTCTCCTTGACGACAGCGCAGATCTCTTCGCACTCTTCGATCGTCGTCGCCATCGGCACGGTGCACATCACGTGCTTACCGGCGCGCAGCGCCGCGAGCGACATCGGGGCGTGATCGGGGATCGGCGAGTTGATGTGGACGAAATCGACCTTCGGGTCCGCAAGGACGTCGTCGTAGTTCGTGTATCGTGTCTCGATACCGAAGTTGTCGCCGACCTCGTCGAGCTTCTCCTTCGTACGCTGGCAGATCGCGTAGATGTTGACGCCTTTCAGCGCCTGGTAGATCGGGATGAACTCCGCGCCGAAACCGAGTCCGACGATCGCAACGTTGTATTCCTTGCTCATGGGCTATCCTCACTCGCCAAAGTGGTGTAGCGAACGGGTGTGTTCGTGGGTTGGAAGATCTCGTAATGTGCCCCGATCGAGGGGCGACATCAAGACCCGGAGGACGTCCGGTCCCGTCTCCTCGGAGCGTCAGACCGGAAGCCGGTCGAGCTCCCGCCACGGAATGGCCCTGCCACGACGATCGTCGCTCCGGACTTGACCTCGATCGTGACGGCGCGTTCGATGTACGTGGTGATGTAATTGCGAAGCCACTCGGTCGGCTCGAGATTCTGATCCCAAATGCGCGGGTAGAGCCCGGTGAAGAGGAGCTCCTCGAGAGTCGGGTCGTTGGCCGACTCGGACGGCGGATTCCCCGCTGTGAGCTCGTTTCAAGAGAGCGGAAGTCGTCTTACCGGACTGTCTCGGCCCGAGGACCGTCAGGACAGGATACTTCGATGCGCTCTTCGCGAGCCGCGTGGAGAGCTCTCGAGGGTACATGCCCCAAGTGCTCGCGTTCAGAAATCATTGTGCACATGAGCGGCGTCTTCACCCGCTCGCTTTGTTGCCCTCAGTCGACGGTGCGCCTCCGGCAACGCCTCCTTCGGGCGCCGCGCGAGCACTGAGGATACCAGCTCGCGTCAAATTGAAAATCGAAGTTTCAATTTCCCAATTTATTCTTAATTAATTACTTGTGACGTCTCGGGGCCTGGTCAGAGCCCCTTCCGCAGGAGACTGAAGTACCCGCCGTCTCCCTCCGTGCGATGTGGCAGAAAGAGCTTCGTATCGATCTCGACGAGATCCGGGTGCGCCTTCATCAGCTCCGAGACTCGCTCTTCGTTCTCGGCCGGCTCGATCGAGCACGTCGCGTAGACGAGACGACCGCCGGGTTCGAGGTGGCGGAGCGCGGCTTCGAGGAGCGCCGACTGGAGCTGATTCAAGGAGTCGAAGTCGGTTTTCTGGATGCGCCAGCGCGCGTCGGGTCGGCGACCGAGGACGCCCGTGTTCGAGCAGGGCGCATCGATGAGGACGTGTGTGAAGGTCTCGCCTAGGTCGATCTCGGCCGGATCGTCAGGCAGAGCTTTCGTCTCGAAGTTTCCGCCGACGCGTTCGAGGTTCTCGACGATCTTCGGGAGCTTGTCCTCCGCGCGATCGGCTGCGACGAGCTTTCCGCCTTCGGTGAGATTCTCGAGGAGTTGAGCGGCTTTACCCCCGGGCGCCGCGCAGAGATCGAGGACTCGTGCGACGGGCGGCGGATCGAGCACGGCGCCGATGCGCGCGGCCGTGACGTCCTGGACTTGGATCCAACCGTCCCGGAGAGTTTCCGACGCGCCGAGGTCGCCGCCCGTGCGCAAATCGATCGACGAGTCGGTCGGACCGGCGCTCACCTCGAAGCCTTCTTCCGTGAGCCGTGCGAGCACCTCGTCACGCGAAGGTGCCTTCTTCGTCACGCGCACCCAGAGAAACGGCACGCGGTTGTTCGCTTCGAGAAGCTTGCGCGTCTCTTCCGATCCGAGCCTCGCGAGCCAGCGGTGCACGAGCCAACGCGGGTGGGAGTACTTCGCCGCGAGGTGATCGATCTCGTCGACCTTCGCGAGCGGCAAGATCGGGCGGCGGAAGTGGCAGTAGCCGTGGCGAATCGGCAGGACGTTCGGATCGTCGGGATTCTCGGGCGGCTCCTGCTGCTTGCGATGGATCTCTTTCGAAAGCTTGTGGAGGACCGCGTTGACGAAGCCGACGTCGCGCTGCTTGACGCCGGGCATCTTCTTGAGCCCTTCGAGCGTCTGGTGTACCGCCGCATGGACGGGAATGCGACCGAGGTAGACGATCTGGTACGCGCCGATGCGGAGCGCCCAGCAGATCGGCGGGCGCTGCTGATGCACGGGAAACTTGACGTAGTGACGCAGGAGGCGGTCGAGCGTGTTCTGGTGACGCATCGAGCCGTACGCGATCTCCTGGAGGAGATGGCGATCCTTCGTCGCGAACTCGCCGATCTTCGCTGCGAGCGCGTTATCGACGAACTTCTCCTCGGTCTGCGTGTCGACGAGCACCTCGAGCGCTGCGCGGCGCACGTCCGCGGGCTGCCTCGTCGGGTCGCGCCCTTTCTCTTGATCGCTCACGACGCGCCGCCTCCCTGACCGCCGTCCTCCGGACTGTCGACGAAGCGGTCGGCGGAGGTGAGAGGGCAACCTCTCAGAAATGCTGATGAGTCCATCGCGGACTTTCCTTCCCGTTTGAGCTCGAGCACGCGCAGGCATTCGCTCCCGCACGCGACGGTGAAGCTCTCGCCGTCGGTTCCGGCGATGCTTCCTGGCTGAGTGTTGGTGTCATCTGCGTCCGAGGTGACCTCGGCGCGCAGGATGACGATGCGTTCGGGCTTCTTCCCCTCGCGCAGGAGAAACGAATACGCCGAGGGCCACGGGGACATCGCGCGCAGGAGGTTTTTGACCTCGGCAGCGCTGCGCGTCCAGTCGATGAGACCTTCGGATTTCTTGAGCTTCGGTGCGAAGGAGACGAGTTCCGGATCCTGCGGTGTCTCTGTGAAGGACCCGTCCGCGAACTTCGGCAGCGTCTCGACGAGGAGATCCGCCGAGAGCTTCGCGATGCGATCTTCGAGCTCGCTCGCAGTCTCGTTCTCGTCGATGGCGGTGCTCGCCATCGCGACGATCGGGCCTGAGTCGAGGGCGCGCTCGATGCGAAAGAGCGTCACACCGGATTCTGTCTCGCCGTCTCGAATCGCGTAGGCGACCGGCGCGGCGCCGCGATACTTCGGGAGCAGCGAGCCGTGCAGGTTGAATGCGCCGATGCGCGGGATCGAGAGAAACTCTTCGCGCAGGATCTCGCCGTAGTCGGCAACGATGAAGAGGTCGGCGTCGAGCGCGTGCAGCGCGTCGAGCGACTCGGGCGAGTTGATCGTCTCGGGGGCCGCGCATTCGAGGCCGAACTCGAGCGCGTGCTCGCGCAGAGGAGTCGGCAGGAGCTTGCGGCCGCGTCGCGCGGGTCGATCGGGTCGGCTGAAGACGCCGACGAGCGGATAGCGCTCGCGCTCCCGGTAGAGTGCATCGAGTGCGGGGATCGCGAAGGGTCCCGAGCCGAAGAAGGCCACTTTCATGCGTTCGGATTCGCCTCCGCGGGCTCCTCTTCCGAGGACCCAGCCTCCGCGGGCTCCTCACCGGGGATCGGCGGGATCTCGGGGATGTCGAGGTCGTCGTCTTCCTCGTCTTCCTCGTCGAAGTCGTCCTCGACGGCCGCCTCCTGGCCTTCACCACCGAGGAGCGCCTCCTCGACGGTTTCGGCTTCGTCTCCACCGGAGTCCGCCGCTTCTTCCGCGATCAGGCGAGCGGTCTCTTCCTCCGAACGCAGCGTGACGAAGATCATTTCGCTCGTCGAGTCTTGGGCGACGGTGAGCTCGTACTCCTTCGCGAGCTCGAGGATCGCGAGGAAGTACCCGATCGCCTCGGCGCGGTTGCGTGCGCCCTGAAAGAGCTCTTCGAAAGGAGCCGTGCGGTGCTGCCGACCGCCGAGAAGCTCACGCACCTCTCGCATGAAGTCGCCGACAGGACGGTTTTCCGCGACGACGGAGACCGGGCCGCGTTTTCCGAGCGCGATCTGGATGCGATGGAACGCCGTCAGGAGATCCCAGACGTCGATATTGCCCATCGGCAGCGGCGCGGTGAGATCTTCTGTCGCCTTCGGAATCGTCGGAGGCGGCCTTCGGTAGCGCTTTTGGTGACTCTCGAGCTGTCGCTCGAGGAGCATGGCGCGCTCCTTGAACTTCTTGTACTCGAGCAGCTGGCGGACCAGCTCCATGCGGGGATCTTCGAGATCCTCCTCCTCTTCGAGCTCTTCTCGCGGGAGGAGGAGCTTCGACTTGATCTCCATCAAGTTCGCCGCCATGACGAGGAACTCGCCGCAGGCGTTCGGATCGAGATCGCGCATGATGCTCAGGAAGAGCTGGTACTGCTCGATGACCCGTGCGAGCGGGATATCGAAGATGTCGATCTCGTCCTTCTTGATCAGGAAGAGCAGAAGGTCGAGCGGGCCGCTGTAGTTGTCGACCGTCGTTCGAAACTCAGTGGGTAGGCTGACCATGAGCTCTCCCTTCTCTTCGGGCGTCTCTTCCGCGACCAGTTCGTTCGCTCTCGCCGATCAAGATTCTGCGAGTCGCTTGCGAACGATGTTGAGCGCGTCTTCGATCTTGATGCGCTCTTGGTCGGTCGTGTCGCGGTCGCGAATCGTCACGCAGCCATCTTCCAGCGACTCACCGTCGATCGTCAAGCAGTACGGCGTCCCGACCTCGTCGTGGCGCGAGTAGCGCTTGCCGATCTGGTGCTGTTCATCATACTTCGCGTTGATGCCTTCGGCGAAGAACTGCTGGACGATTTCGCGCGCCTTCTCGGGCATCCCGTCGCGTTTGACGAGCGGAAGCACGGCGACCTTGTACGGCGCGAGGCGCGGGTGAAGCTTGAGGACGCGGCGCGTCTTGACGTTGCCCTTGGCGTCGGGGCGCGGGCTGTCGTACTGGAACGCGTCGAGAAGATACATGAGCGTCGCGCGCGTCGCACCGGCGGCCGGCTCGACGACGTACGGCGTGTAGTGGACGCCCTTCTTGCCCGTCTCGGGGTTTTCCTTCTCCTGATCGAAGTAGGTCAGGCGCTGGCCCGAGCCTTCTTCGTGCGCCTTGAGGTCGTGGTCGGTGCGGCTCGCGATTCCTTCGAGCTCACCCCAGCCCCACGGGTAGTCGTACTCGACGTCCCAGCAGTCGTCGGCGTAGTGCGCGAGCTCTTCGGGCTCGTGCTTTCGCAGGCGAAACTTGCTCGGGTCGTTGGCGTACTTCTGGTACCACTCGAGGCGGGCCTTCTTCCAGTACTCCATCGCCTCCTTCTGCTTGCCGGGCTCGACGAAGTACTCCATCTCCATCTGCTCGAACTCGCAGGAGCGGAAGATGAAGTGCTCGACGGTGACCTCGTTGCGGAAGGACTTCCCCATCTGCGCGATGCCGAAGGGGATCTTCATCGATTGCGATTGCTGGATGTTGAGGAATTGCACGAACATCGCCTGCGCGGTCTCGGGGCGCAGGTAGACGGAGCTCGAGTCGAGCTTCTCCTTGATGATCGCGCCGATCTCTTCGCGCGAGTGCGACTTTCCTTGGAGCGCCTCGATGATCTCCTGCATGGGGTCGACGGCGCCGAGGCTCGTGCGAAACATCAGGTTGAAATCGCGCTCGTCCGAGAGGAACGGGCTGCCGACGCAGGGGCTGACGTAGCCGCGGTACTCGAAGGTGTTCTCGGGCTCGGTCGCGTCCTTCTGGAAGAAGCCGAAGGTCGTGTCGTCGATGGCGCGAAGGCCGTGGAGCGTCTTGCCCTCTCGACCGAGCTCGACCTCGAAGCGTTCTTGGATGAGTTTCTGATACGTCTTCGCCTGGCCCTTGTCGGCGCAGGTGATCGGCAGATCGTCGCCGTGATTGGGGCGCGGGGCGTTGTCGCCGCGAAAGCGCTCCTTCGAGATCAGGCAGTCGACGAGAGGATCGGAGAAGCCCGCGAGGTGTCCGGACGATTGCCAGACCTTCGGGTGCATGATGATCGAGGCGTCGAGACCGACGACGTCCTCGCGCTCGTGCACCATCGCGCGCCACCACTCGTTCATCAGGTTGCGCTTGAGCTCGACACCGAGGGGGCCGTAGTCGTAGCAGCTCTTGAGACCGCCGTAGATCTCGCTCGACTGGAAAACGAAGCCGCGTTGCTTACAGAGCGAGACGACCTCTTTCATCAGGTCGATTTCGCCAGCCTCGGAAGATTGCTTGGAGCTCATCGTCTGCTTCCTGACCTCTCCGGTACCGTGGCGAGGCACCGGGATTTGTGGGATTCGAGCCGAGAGAGACGCGAAAGTCTTCCCGGAACGTACTTTGCGTGAAAGAAGGGATTATTGATGGGGCGTCCGGGAAGTCAAAAGATTCCCGCAGGGGCGAGTAGGGCCGGCGTCGTCGAGCGTCCAACGGGTGCGCAGGTCGAGCTCTACGCTGCCCCATTCCGTCGGAGAAGGAGCTCTGCGGGCTACGGGATTCTCCGTTCCAGCTCGTCTGCCAGCCGCCGCCGCTCGTCACTCGACATCGCGTCCAGATCCGCCTCGGGGAATTCGCCCGGCGGCAGGAGTCGTTGGAAGAGACGCACGTGGCGGACCAGCTCGCGCCGAGACTGTTCCCGAACTTCGCGCAGCTCGCTTTCGATGTCTCGCCGAGCGCATTCGTCACGCTGGCTGGCTTCCTCGCTCTTCTGACGAGCTTCTTCGCTCTTCTGAAGATGGTAGTCGGCAACATCCGGAAAGAGCAGGGCGTCGACGAAGAGAATCGAGATCGTCGGCCTGAGCTCGGCGAAGTCATCGCCGCTGACGAGCTGCTCGGCATGGAGCTTCGACCAGTAGAAGAGGAATCGTTCGGAGAGAGCCGGGTGGCGAGTCATCTGCATCTCGATATCGAAGAGCTGAAACGGAGCCAATGTGGAGCATTGGCGAGTTTCAGCGACGAAGAGCTCG
>CAYZGY010000433.1:1235-7020 GCA_964478085.1 uncultured Planctomycetia bacterium | reverse complement strand
GTTCCGCCAGGATGTCGAGAGGCTCGACGAGCGTTTTCAGCTCGCCCGGTCTCAGCAGGAAATCGGGATTCGACGGCTTCCCGCGCGTCGCTTGCTCGAGCGTGAAGGTCTCGTAGATCAGCACGCCGTTCGGTCGGAGGCATTCGAGGAGCGCGGGGAAGAGAGGACGGTGGAGGTAGTGCGTCACGAGGACGAGATCGTAGAGCTCGCTTCCGAGGTCGACGCATTCACGACGGTCGAGGAAGGGACCGGACTCGAGATCGCGAACCTCGGCGTCGATCGAGTAGCCAAAGGCCTCAGCGAGGGCGCCGAGCGAAGTGATCGCCTCCTCGTTGCGATCGATCGCGTGTACGTCGAGACCGATCGCAGCGAGAAGCACGGCATGTCGGCCGCGTCCACAGGCGACGTCGAGCGCGCGTCCCTCGCGGGGAACGATTGCCGCGCACTCGAGGAGCCAAGATGACGGTGCATACGGCGTGAACGCTTTTGACGCACAGAACTCGCGTTCCCAAGGCCACGCGGACATGCCACCGACGAGATTGTAGAGATTCTCGAACCCCGCCGCTTCGAGGTAGCGACACGCGTGCACGCTTCGAATGCCGTGTTCGCAGTAGACGACAATCGCTCGACCGTCGCGCGGGATCGCGGCACAGGCCGAGACGATGAAGTCGATCGGATGAAGAAGCGAGCCCGGGATATGCCCGATCTCCGCGTGCTCCTTCGGGCTGCGCACGTCGAGCAGCAGCGGGTCTGCCTTCGCGATGAATTCACGCGCTTCGTGCGCCGAGATGTCTCGATGGCCGCCGGGCATGCCAGAGAGCGTGCCCGGTGGCCGTCGATTCGGCAAGTCACGAATTACGGTTCTCCGAAGCGGAACCGACTCGCGCAGGCTCGATCAGGCGTCGGGGCGGATCGTCAGGACCGAGCAGGGCGCCTTGCGCACGACGCGCTCGGCGACGCTGCCGAGGAGGACGTGTCCGAGGCCGGATCGTCCGTGCGTCGAGAGTACGATCAGGTCCGATTCCGTCTGCTCGGCTTTGTCGACGATCTCGCGCAGCGGGTCACCGAGGATCGATTCGCACGTCACGTCGATCCCGTCGAACTCCTCGGCCGCGATCTCCGCGAGTCGATCGCGGATGTCGCTCTGGAACTCGGCGAGAGTGTAGCCTCCACCCGAATGGCCGAACGCGAACGGCGGGAGTGCGCCCGTCACGTTGACGATGTCGATCGAGGCTTCGTGACGGCGTGCGATCTCGGCGGCCGCAGCGAAGGCGTGCTCGGAGCACTCGGAGAAATCGGTGGTCAGAAGCAATCTCTTGGGATTCATCGTGAGACTTCCGTGAGAATGGATGGGGCCGCGGTTTGTTCTCGAGACGATTCACTCTCGCTCCGGGTGTGCACCGTCAGCACGGGGCAGCGAACCTGACGGAGGACCTTCTCCGTAACGCTGCCGCTCAGAAAGCTCCCGAGTCCGATCGGTGCGTGGGTCGACATGAAGACGGCGTCGACTTTCTGATCCTTCGCGCACGCGACGAGCGCGTCGACGGGCTTGCCGACCAGGACGTGCGTTCTGTGCTCGACATCGGCCAGCGTCCTGTCGACGAAGTCGCGGAGGTCGTCCGAGGCGCGCCGCGCGGTCTCTTCCTCGAGCTTGCCGGCGTCGCGCAAGAGGGATCGCGTCGCTTCGGGCAGGATGCTCTCGAACTCGTCGAGCTTCTGCCAGACGAACGCGACGTGGACGGTCGCGCCGAACTTCGTCGCGAAGAATCGAACGGCTTCGAGCACGTCGAGGGACGGCGGCGTTCCGTCGTAGGGCAGGAGGAGGCTCTTCGGTGCAAAGGTCGCGTCTTTCGGGTGGGCCCCCTTGAGCGGGGGAGGGCTCTTGAAGGTGATCACGGGAACGTGGGCCGCCCGAACGACGCGTTCGGCGAAGCTTCCGAGCAGGAAGTGCTGGAAACCGCCGAGTCCATGACTCGCTTGCACGATGCAATCGGCGTTCGATGTGTCGGCGTAAGTGGCGACCTCGGTCGACTCGTCGCCCTCGAGCAGATGGTGCTCGAGGTTTGTTCCGGCGAAGGCTTCGTGACCTGCCTCCTCTTGGAGTCGTTTGTCGTTCTGCTCGAAGTACACGTTTCGAAGCGCCGTCGCGTCGACGCCTCGTGCGAGGTGGAGGCCCCAGGGATGTCCCGTCACGTGGACGAGGTCGATGATGGCTGCGTCACCGCCCGTGGCGCTGGCGCGAGCGAGCTCGACGGCGGGCGCGTAGGCGCGGCGTGCGCAGGCGGAGAAATCGGTGGTGAGGAGAATGCGTTCGAGTTTCACGGCTGGGATCTCCTGTTCACGTGGGTTCTCACGAGTCCTGGACACGAGGATTGAGGAGCGAATAGCGTGCCGTGGCGGAGCCTCGTCCCAGGCCGATTCCGGGTCTCTGAGCGAGGGGAGAATCCCGCAGCGCGGAAAAAAGACCCAGCGCGGAAGCGCCCGAATCTTCGCGGTTTGGCTGGTGGTGTCCTCGATGAAAAAGCTTCGTCAAGGACCTGAAGGCCGTTAAGCTAAGGGATTCGAGAAGGACGATGGCTTCGAGATGCGGCGGAGCGTTCGACCTGGTTTTCTGTCAGGGGGGGCTTCCGTAAGAGCCCACTCGGGACTGGCGGTGTGACCGGAGGCACCCCGCGAAAGCATTTCAGGAGAAAGGGATGCGCCGATCCGTCGCTGCCTTCGGTCTGTTCTCGTTTGCCTTCATCGCCGTGCTCGGCTCGGTTTTCGACTCGAGCGAGGCGCGTGCCCAAGATCCGCTCTTTGTTCGAGGGGACGTCAACCAGGACGGCTTCCACGACGTCAGCGATCCCGTGACGATCCTGCTCCACCTCTTCGCGGCGGGCTCGATCCCCTGCGAGAAGGCGGCAGACTTCGACGACAACGGCGAGCTCCAGCTGACCGACGGTGTCGCGGGGCTCGATCTGCTCTTCCGAGGTGGGGCGGCCCCGGGGGCTCCGTTTCCACTCTGCGGCGGCGATCCGACCGCGGACGACCTCGGCTGCGAGTCGACTCTCTGCAGCGAGTTCGACGGCTCGATCGTCATCAACGAGTTCGTCGCTTCGAACGGTGAGGGGCTCGTCGACGAGGACGGGGACACGCCCGACTGGATCGAGTTCCACATGCCGCTCTCCGCGCCGGCTCCGTCGATCGATTTGACCGGTTGGCGCCTCGTGAACAACCCGGAGGGCGACGGTTGGCAGTTTCCCGACGGTCTCGTGATGCGACGAGGGGAATTCCTTCTCGTCTTCGCGTCGGGGAAAGATCGCGGCGGCCCCGGAGAGGAGATTCACACGAGCAACCGACTCGATTCGGACGGTGAGTACATCGGCCTGATGGCGCCGGACCTCACGATCATCGATGAGGTCGCCCCAGCGTACCCGCGTCAGCGGCTCGATATCTCCTACGGGCGCGTTCATCCGCGCACCGTGCTCGTCGATTCCGGTGACGAGCTCGACTACCACGTCCCGGAAGCCGGCGACTCCGATCTCGGCACGAGCTGGACCGAGCCGGAGTTCGTGCCGGACGGTTGGCAGAGTGGCGCGAGCGGACACGGCTTCACCGATTTCGAGGCGAACGGCTTCGAGGTCACTCTCGTGCGGTCCAACATTCCCGTCGAGGATCTCGAGACTGCCGAGCGAGTCCTGCGTGTGCCGGCGCTTCAAGACGGAGTCTCCAGCGAGTTCTCACAGACGATCAACTACCTGACGGACGGAGACGCTGGGAACTTCCGCGGCGACGAGCCGTTCCCCGGTCTCGACTTCTCCGAAGCGACGGATTTCGTCGTCGAGGTGCGCGGCACGATCGCGATTCCCGAAGCGGGCTTCTGGAGCTTCGGCGTCAACAGCAGCGATGGCTTTCGGCTCGACCTGACGATCGTCGCGACGACCTTCACGATGTCGCACGAGACGACGCGAGCGGCAGACGACACCATCGAGGCTTTCGATTTTCCGGTCGCAGGGACGTGCGTGGTCTCGCTCCTCTACTTTCAGCGTGATGGCGGTGCCGGCCTCGAACTCTTCGGGGCGAAGGGCGCTCTCGAGCGCTTCAACGGATTCTCGCACCGGCTCGTCGGTGACGGCGTGCTTCAACACGCCGAGTTCGACGTCGGTCTCCGGACGGACGTCGCGGCAGACATGCTCGGAGTCAACTCCTCGCTCTGGCTTCGACGAGAGTTCGACGTCGACGACGTCAGCTCGTTCGGCGCCGGTCGGCTCAACGTCTTCTACGGCGACGGATTCATCGCGTACCTCAACGGCTACGAGGTCGCGCGCGCGAACGCGCCGAGCCAGCTGACGACCTCGGCCGAGTCGACGCGCGAGCGAGAGCTCTTCGATTTCGCCGTACCGGGCATCTTCAATCTCTCGGACAAGCTCCGGTTTCTGAGGGACGGTCGCAATGTCCTCGCGATCCACGCGCTCAACGACGCCGTCGACGATCCGAACTTTTTCATTCGCGCGGAGCTCGAGGTCTTCGATCGTCAGGCGACGTACCAGTACATGACGCAGCCGACGCCTCGCGCGACCAACGTCGAGGGGTTCGACGGTATCGCCGAGCCCGTCGAGTTCAGCGTCGAGCGTGGCTTCCACGACGACCGCTTCGATCTGGAGCTTTCGACGCTGACGGACGACGCGTCGATCCGGTTTACGACGAACGGATCGACGCCGAGCGCGACGAACGGAACGGTTTACACGCGAGCGATCAACGTCAGTCGCACGAGCACGATCCGCGCCGTCGCGGTGAAGGACGGGTTTCTCGACTCGGACGTCACGACGCACAGCTATCTGTTCATCTCGGACGTGATCACTCAAGGAACGCCCGTCGGTTGGCCCCAGTTCAATGTCAACGGTCAGTACCTCGACTACGGCATGGATCCGGACATCACGCAGAACGCGCGCTGGTCGGGCGACATGCACGACGCGTTGACGCAGATTCCTTCGATCTCGCTCGTCACCGATCTCGCCAATCTCGTCGATGCGCGAAGCGGTATCTACGTCAACGCGCGCCAGTCGGGTCGTGCGTGGGAGCGCCGTACGTCGGTCGAGCTGCTCCAGCCGGACGGGAGCCCGGGTTTCGCCCTCGAGGCCGGGCTGCGCATTCGCGGGGCCTTCAGTCGACGGAGCCAGAACCCGAAGCACTCGTTTCGTCTCTTCTTCCGTCGTCAGTACGGTGCGGCGAAGCTCGACTTCCCGCTCTTCGGCGGCGAAGGGGCGGACAGCTTCGACAAGATAGATCTGCGCACGAGCCAGAACTACTCGTGGGCGCAGTCCTGCAACCATCAAAATACGTTCATCCGTGACGTTTGGACGCGCGACGCGGCTCGTGACCAAGGCTTTCAGTACACCCGCAGTCGGTACTACCATCTCTACGTCAACGGTCACTACTGGGGCCTCTTTCAGACCGAGGAACGTGCCGACGCCGATCACGGGGCGACCTACTCGGGGGGCGATCCCGAAGACTACGACGTGATCAAGACCGACTCGTCGGGCTCGCGCGCGCTCCAAGCCGCCGACGGAACGATGGCCGCGTATCGGCGTCTCTACGACGCCGCCGTCGCCGGTTTCCGAACAGACGAGGCGTACTTTCGCGTCCAGGGGCTGACGCCCGCGGGTGAGCCTGATCCGGAAGGGGAGAAGCTTCTCAACAAGAAGAACCTGATCGACTTCATGGCGAACGTGTACTACACGGGAGATCCCGATTCGCCAGTCAGCCGGTTCTCCCCGATCGGGATCGCGAACAACGTGTTCGC
>CAYZGY010000433.1:0-1225 GCA_964478085.1 uncultured Planctomycetia bacterium | reverse complement strand
ATGTACAACCGAGAGAAGCCCGGTGGCTGGATGTTCTTCCGACACGACGCCGAGCACGCGCTCGGCGCGGCGTTCGGTCGACTCTTCGAGAACAGCCTGCTGACCAACAGCATCTACCGTAACTCGGGTTCGGCGTGGCAGTGGTTCAACGCGTCTTGGCTCCACCTCCGATTGGGGCAGCATCCCGAGTACTACTTCGAGTTCGCCGATCGCGTCGTCGATCTGTTCTACAACGGCGGCGCGCTCAGCGCGGAGGTCAACGCCGCGCGCTGGATGGCTCGTGCCGACCAGATCGATCTTGCCGTCATCGCCGCCTCCGCGCGCTGGGGCGATGCCGTTTGTGCGAACACACCTCGCACGAAGGACAACTGGGAGGACCAGACCGATTGGATGCTCGGCACGTACTTTCCACAGCGTACGCAGATCGTCATCAACGACATGCGCTCGGTCGACATGTTCCCCGAGCAGGCGATCGTCTCCTTCAGCGAGCACGGTGGGGAGGTCGAGCAGGGCTTCGGCGCGGACCTCGACCAGGCGGGCGGAGCCCCGGGAACGATCTACTACACGACCGACGGCAGCGACCCGCGCCTGTGGGGTGGCGACCTCTCACCGACCGCGATCGAGTACGACGGCGAGTCCGTCGTGATCGACGAGACCTTGACGCTCAACGCGCGCGTCCGCGACGGTGAGGACTGGGGCGCGATGACGAGCGCTCGATTTACCGTCGGGATCGAGGGGCTCGTGCTCAACGAGATCGTCGCGTCGAACTCCCAGGGGCTCGAGGATCCTGCGGAGCCGGGCGAGAACCCCGATTGGATCGAGGTCTACAACGGCACAGCGAACACGGTCGACATGAGCGGCATGTACTTGAGCGACGATTCGACCGAGCTCGCGAAGTGGCGCATCGGGAACGGCGTGTCGGTGGAAGCGGGGCAGTTCATCCTCTTCCTCGCGGACGACGACGGTACGCAGGGCCCGACGCACACGAGCTTCCAACTCTCGCGCTCGGGCGAGACGTTGTTCCTCGTCGACTCGGACGGAAAGACGATCATCGACTCGGTCGTCTTCGACCAGCAGGAGACCGACGTCTCGTACGGGCGTTTCCCGGACGGAACCGGCGATTGGGACTTCCTCCAGGCGCCGACGCCGTTCGACCCGAATCGCGAACCGCGTTAGCCTGGAGTTTCGCGGTTTTCCGTACGAAATAGCCGAACACAGACCGTCA
>CAYZGY010000432.1:0-7029 GCA_964478085.1 uncultured Planctomycetia bacterium | reverse complement strand
GGATGTCGTCGGAAGCGGCTCGCCATGCTGCTTCGGTCACCGCACTGTTCAAGTCTGCCTGTCGCCAGCCCATCGCGACCAGAGGTCCGGTCGGGCGGTCCGGGTTGGTTGCGTGGGTGCTCAGGCCTAGCCAGAGGCGGAGCCTTTGGGCGCCGAGGCTCAGAAAAGACGGCAGAGCGGTTTCGTGTAGCCAACGCCCAGCCAGCACCTTGTAGCGTTTGATCGTAGAGAGCTGCTCGAGCTTGGTCTGATAGGGGATCTTCTGTTGTTTGGCTTGTTCGTCGCGTTCGAGACCGGCAAGGGTTACTTGGTTGCACGTCACCGCAAGGACGATCGCGTCTGGGTTGTAAGCGCTCCAGGCCTGATCGAGGCTGAGGCCGAAGTTCTTCAGCCTTCCGGCCGGTAGCGACGCATTGATCACTCTCGTGTCGCGTTCGGTCGAGTTGAGCATCTCTTCGAGGGCCGCGGGCCAGGCGCTTTCCGATCGAACGCCGGTTCCGAAAGACACGGAGTCGCCGAACACGAGTACGCGGGTTTGGTCCGCGGGTTTGACGCGAGGGATTTCTGCTCCGCGATTTCCGATGGCCTGCATTTCAGCGGGACGGCCACCGGTGAGCTCGTTGTCGAACGTCTGGTGAAGGTACTCGGGAGCGACGAACCGGACGCAGAGCTCTAGCAGGAGGAGAATCATTAAGAGCTGAACTCCTCCGCGGACGGCGTAAAGCGCGATGCTTCGAAGCCGTTTCCCGGCGTGTTCATGGAGGATTCCGTGCAGCACAGTCTAAGGGCCTCAAAACTGGAAGTAGATGAACTCGGGATTCTTCTGCCCGCGGAATATCAGCGCGAAGGCGATCGTTGCGGCCACCGTGACCCAAGCGATGAGTTGCGGGCGATTCGCGGCTAACTCGATCCAACGCGATCGAAGGCGCGAGGCTCCAACGAGGAAAACCAACGCGATGCCGAGAATTGGTGTCCACCGAACCGAGAGCTCGCCATCGGCGCCCGAAACGATCCGCGAGAGTATCTCACCCGCTTGAGTCACGTCGGAGGCTCGGAAAAACACCCAGGACAGGCACACCAAGTGAAACGTGACGAGCCAGCGCAGCGCGTTTCGAATCACGGATCGACTCCGCTCGGGAAGGTCCAATCGGCGTTCGAGGGACAGCATGACGCCGTGGATGGAACCCCAGACGATCCAGTTGAATCCGGCGCCGTGCCATAGACCACCGAGGATCATCGTCAGAAGGAGGTTTCGGTAGGTTTTCCAAGCGCTTCCGCGGTTACCACCGAGCGAGATATACAGATAGTCGCGAAGCCAGGTCGAGAGCGAAATATGCCATCGGCGCCAGAATTCGCGGATGCCGCAGGATAGGTAGGGCGACTTGAAATTCTCGGGGAGTCGAATTCCGAGGAGACGCGCTGAGCCAATCGCGATGTCGCTGTATCCCGAGAAGGCCCAGTATATCTGAACGGCGAATGCGTAGGTCGCGAGCGCGAGCTCGACCGCTCCGAACTGTTCGGGAGCGCCGTAGACTTCGTTGACGATCGGCGCCATCGAATCTGCAACGAGAACCTTCTTCGCCATGCCGTAGACGATGAGGGCGAGTCCTTGCCGAATGCCGCGAAGGTCGATGCCGCGATCGACGCCGTCGAGTTGAGGAATGAGCACATCGGATCGAACGATCGGTCCGGCGACGAGCTGAGGGAAGAAGCTGACGTAGAGTGCAACATCGACCCACGACGAGCACGCCTTGGTGTGTCCGCGAAATACGTCGATCGTGTAGCTCATCGTCTGAAACGTGTAGAACGATATTCCCAACGGGAGAACCAGGTCTAACACGGGCCAGGGTCGAAAGGAGAAAAGCTCCAACGACGCGTTCGTGAGGAAGTCGGCGTACTTGAACAGGCACAGGGAGCCGAGATTCAGCGCTAGCGATGAAAACAGCGCCAGGCGACGAATACCTTGGCGGTCCGACCGCTCAATCGTTCGAGCTGCGAAGAAGTCAACGAACGTCGAAGCGACCAGGAGCAGCGAGAAGGGAACGCTCCAGACCCAATAAAATGAGTAGCTCGCGACAAGAAGTAGCCCTCTGCGCCAAGCGGGTTGGAGCAAGTAGAACAGGACGACAACCGTCGGGAGGAAGAGGAGGAATAGGTTGGAGTTGAAGAGCATGGCGTCCCGTGCGCGAGTTTACACTCGGACGCCTCACGCGCACGGGAGAAATCGCGTCTTAGCGACGTCGGGATTCTCTTTGTGGTTCGGTACGCGGGGCTCGACCGACGGATTGCGCGATCAGATTCGTGTGTCGTTCGTTTCGCCTTCGGCCTCTCCGATCTCCGCTGGGAGAAGGCCTCTTGAGTCGAAGTCGACTACGAGAGGGCTCAGCCGAGGCGCGACTTCGTGAGGGTCTCCAGGTTTGAGGCGAGCCACCACAGTTTTCGGGCGGGGGCCTGTCGGTCGAAGATAATGCGGCCGCCTCAGTTTCTCTAGGCCCACCTGTGATTCTCGGCGCTCTTGCCCGTGTTCGCGGGTCGTGCCGACCCGATTCTCCACGCAAGTCCGGGTACGCTCAACCTTTGTGAGGAAGCGTCACCTCCCGGTGTTCAACCGTGCGGTCGTGTTTTGCACCACCGATAATTAGTATAACGGTCACCCGGCTACACACAAATGTGCGGAAGGCCGGGCTCGTTACTCGATCGCCATGTACTACTACACGCTGGGCCGTCCCGCGGACGAGGTCAGCGCTGACCACAGCACGCTTTTTGTCGAGCGTCCCGGCGAGAATCTGAATGATTCGTTCCTTCAACGTGTTGGCGGTGTACGAGGCCTGGTGAAGCTCTTCGTCCCACCGATCTTGACGCGCTCTGGTCGCGGTGGACGTCCGGAGGCGTGAGCGTTTTCCTTGTTCCTTAGCCTACGATCGGCCCTCTGGGCTCTTCGTTGCACGTTCGCAGCGGACGACGTGCGGCGCCGGTCTTCTTGCTGCGCCCAACAGAATTGGATCAGTCGCAGCCTCGGTTCGGCTTCCGAATATTCTTGTGTGGGATAAGGAGAGGTGATTGGATAGTAGTCCCTCCGGGATTCTTTTGGCGTCGAAATCTGGTTTCGTCGTTCAGGGGGACAGAGTCCAGCCTTCACGAGAAACGACCCAGGCCGTTGCAGATTCTGGAAGCCAAGTGGTTCGGCGAGCAAATCGCCAGTTTCTCCGTGGAGGAATTGTCACCCGCAGTAAACGTCGGGTCCTCGACCCTCGATTTTCGCTGCCAGCGTCAGCCACACATCGACCGATACCTTTTTCTCCCGATTCGAGAACGTGGGGGCGAGGTGATTCACGTCGATTTCAAGGACGAACCAGGCGTAGATCTCGTCGGCGGTTTGATGGATCGTAATTTTCGTTCCAGTATCGCCACGGTGTGGTAGTGTTGGTTATTCGTCAACTACGTTCTACACCACGTGGTCGACCGTGCGCCGTTGATCGAGGCGATGCTCGACATCGCTCTTCCAGACACGATTTTCTTCGTTTCTGGACCGCGCCAGTTTCCTCGTCACTTCGATCCGATTGACACGATGTTTCGCCCGACTCCTGAAGAACTGTTCGCCGAGTTCCCCGGGACCAACGTGGTCGCTTCGGCGGTGATCGATTCGGGAAACTGGCGGAGCTGGCGTGCGGAAGAGCGAGGCGGTCGTACGTTGGCTCGGACGCTTGCGAGGCTGGCTGTTCCGTTTTACCGTCCTCGACGATGGTGGGAGCTCGCGATACAGGCGCCGTTCTTGTTTCGCAACATTTCCGCTGTCGCCGCGGTACTTCGGGTGCGTTAGCTGATGCCTGTCGCCCCGACGGACGTAGGAGTCGTCGTGATTGGTCGAAACGAAGGGCGACGCCTTGGAGGCTGCTTCGAGTCGATCCAATCCGTCGGCTGTCGTATGGTATACGTGGACTCGGACTCTACCGACGACAGTGTCGGGATCGCGACTTCTAAGGGGATTCCCGTCGTGAAACTGTCGGGCGATCGACCGCTATCTGCGGCCCGAGGTCGAAACGCTGGATTTTCCTGGCTCCTCGACAAGTTTCCGGATCTGCGATATGTGCAGTTTGTAGACGGAGATTGCGAGCTTCGAAGATCATGGATCGGAGCCGGACACGCGTTTCTCGAGAGAAACCCTCGCGTCGGAATCGTTTGTGGCGAGTTGGCGGAGCGATCTACCGACTCGTCGATGTTCCATCGGTTGGCTCAGATGGAGTGGAGTCGAGAACCTGGCGTGATCGCGACCTGCGGTGGCATTTTCTTGATCCGTACCGAGCTGTTCTCCGAGCTAGGCGGGTTTCGAGAGGACGTCCCCGCAGGGGAAGAGCCTGAGATGTGTATTCGCGTTCGAGAGCTTGGGTGGCGAATCGAACGAATCGGAGACGCGATGGCTGTTCACGACGCCGGTGTCGTTTCCCTTCGTCAGTGGTGGATTCGTGCGAGCCGTGGTGGCCACGCTGCGGCCCAGATCGCTTGCATTCATCCGTGTGGCGAGGATGGCGGGTATCGACGACGGCTGCGTTCCATCGTGATTTGGGGCGCTCTGCTTCCAGGAGCGTTTCTGTTCTCAGTGCTGGTCGCGATTCAATGGCCTTGGTTCGCCGCGCTGGCGGTGGCCGTGCTCGCTCTGTACGGGCTGCTGCTCACTAGAATTTGGATCAAACGCTTTCAGCGCTCCGGTTCACGATTTGATTCGGGAGTGTATGCGTTGTTCTGTGTTTTCGCGAAATGGGCGGAGTTCGCTGGAGCCGTTCGCTATTGGATTCGACGTGGTTTGGGCCGAGAACTGACATGGATCGAATACAAGTCTCCGGTCAGCTAACAATTCCTCGCAACGTCGTCTGCTATTCGTGTCTGAATCCAGCTCTCAGGTAGTCCAGGACCGAGGAGGCCGTGTATCGAGTTCGCCAGCGTTCCTTGCTTTGGAGGGCGGCCTGCTCCAAGAAATCGTCTTCACTTCGGGCGCGCCCGATCGATTCGTTGTATGAGGCAAGGTCTCGCTCCGGGTCGAAGAATGCGAGTTCATTTGCCGTGGCGTTAGTTTCGCCGGATACGTTGCCCCAGTTCTCCCAGGTCTGACCCGCGTACGCCAATCGAAACCACTGCCCGTCGGCCGACAAAGAGTGATAAGTGTTCCCGTCGAAGACGATCTGGTCGCCAAGCGGATCGACGGGTATCACGTCGACGAGGCGGGGTGTGAAGGATGGTTCTTGCGCTACGTTCGATTCGAAGCGGACGTTCTCGAGCAGCTGTTCGGCGCTAGGTTTCGTGATGATGATTCCGCCATTCCAACGGTAAGAAGTATTGTTTCTGGCCGCAAATCGTCGAATCCCGATCCCTGATCCCCAGCTGTCGGCCTTCAAGCGGATCGTGAATTGATTGCTGGGGTTGAGATCGTTGGCGAGGATGTTGTTCTCCACGACGACGCCTGCGGAGTTAACGTTCTGGATGTCGATGCCCCAGCCGCGCGGCGACCCGTCGATGGTCGTCGCCTGGAGAATTACGTTGCCCGCGACTCGTCCGGAGACCCCGGCTTCCGTGGGTTTGTCACCTCCACCGAAAAGAATCGCGATCGGGTTCTTGACGAAGACGTTGTCTTCGACAATTCCGCCGCTCCTGATCTGTAGTCCGTGTGACGACCCACTGACGATCAGATTTCTGCTCACTCGGCAGTCGGAGTTGTTGCTCTGGAGGTACAGATTGTGATTGAAGATCGTGGCTGGCGCCGATCCATCGCTATTCCAGCCGTTGTGCAGGATCAGGCACTCCTCGATGACCAGGCCGGCCACGTTCGAGGCGTAGATTCCCTGCGAATGTCCGCCAAACGGTGCTGCCGAGTTCTTTACGATACTCCGTCGAATGGTCACTTGGCGTAGCGGACCACCGCCGTACGGTGAGCTTCCCCCCTGGAGTATTATTCCGTCTTTGAACCCTTCAACCTGGCAGTCTTCGATCAGGAGCTTGCCACCATCTCCGATGGCCATGCTTATGCCGGCGCGGCCGCTTCCGTCGATCGGTGCTTGAAAGTGGATTCCGACTATCGCCAGATTCTCGATCGTCCTGTTTCCGGTGAGGGCTAGCGCGGTCTGGCTGGCTTCTGGAACAGCGATCAGAGGTCGGTTTTCGCCGGGGCCATAAGACGTGATTACCATCCGATTCGAACTTGATTCTCCGCTCTTGTACCAGCCTGGAAAAGGCTCGTCCCAGCGATCTCCACGTTTCAGTCGAATCCAGTCGGGATGCCCATCCCTGGCGAGAGTTCTCGCACGACTAAGGCTCGCGATCGGAGATGATTCGACGAGCCCGGAATTATCATCGCTTCCGGGCGAGGTACTCACGTACACGACTCGTGATGACGTCTCGGGAGAAAGCTCGGTCCAGCCGGATCCGTCTTTTTGTAGGTCGTCGCAGCACGGTCGAAGGTTACCCGGGGGGGCCGGTCGGTCTGCACGAAGGGTCTGTCCCGTTAGTAAAGCTACAGCCAGGCAGATAGCGACACTGACTGAGGGTGCGGCGCGTGGCTTTTCGAAAGCGAAATCAAGCATCGAGGAATCTCCCGGGGTCCTTTCCGTTCGACGTGGCGCGTCGAGGGAAGTCTACGCTACTGGTTCTTCAACAGCAATTTCGGCGCACACTTTCGCCGCGAATGCGTCGAATGGCAGATAGCGTTCCTCATGCTGCTAACTAAGAAACGAGCTGGACCCGAAGCGTCGTGACGTTTCTTGTTCCCATCGCATTACTCGGTGCGATTCCCTTCGCGCTACTGATGTTCGCTTCGCTACCTGCACGGAAAGCCGTTCTGGTGTCGTTTCTTGGATTGTGGCTGTTTCTTCCGGTAGCCGAGTACAGCGTTCCCGGGCTGCCGGACTATACGAAGTCAGCAGCGATCTCTTTGAGCGTGCTTCTGGGTGCGATTTTGCTCGACGCTCGGTCGTTCTCCGCGCTTCGTTTCTCCGGCGTCGATCTGCCGGTAATCGTGTGGTGCCTGTGTCCGTTCGCTTC
>CAYZGY010000431.1:1118-7039 GCA_964478085.1 uncultured Planctomycetia bacterium | reverse complement strand
GGACCGGGCCGCGCAACCAGCGAAGGACCTCGTCGAGCTCGGGGGCGGGCGTCAGAACGGAGGAGCCTTCTCGCACTTCCTCCTCGCCGTTCCCTTCGACGCGTCGACGGGGGCGAACGAGCACACGCGCCTTTTCTTTGTCGAAATCGCTCAGTGGCTCGAGAGCTGCTGCCACCTCGCTCGGCGTCGCGTAGCGATCGTGCGGATCGCGCGCGAGCATGCGCGAGAGCACCGTTTGGATCGCGGTGCAGTCCGCGAGCCCCTTCGATTCGAGCGCCGGCGAGTCGCGCAGCATCTTCGCGGCGAGCTTCTCGGCCATGCCTTCGGCCGGAAAGAGAAAATCGCCCGTCAGGAGGAAAAAGAGCGTCGCGCCGAGGCTGTAGATGTCCGAGCGAATGTCCGCGAGGCGCGTGCTGCGGAGTTGCTCGGGCGACATGAAGTCGGGAGTTCCGATGACCGCGCCCGGCTGCGTGATCGAGCCGGCTTCGGGCGACTCCTGAATGAATCGCGCCAGCCCGAAGTCGAGGATCTTGACCTCGATCGTGTCTGAGCCACCGTGTCCGCGAACATCGTGTCCACGAACGAGCAGGTTGCTCGGCTTGAGGTCGCGGTGCACGAGGCCTCTTTCGTGCGCGTGGCCGAGACCGAGCGCCGCCTGGCGGATCATCTCACAAGCGAGCCCGGGTGGGATCTTGCCGCGGCGACGCACGAGGTGGTCGAGATCGTCGCCGTCGATGTACTCCATCACGAGGAGGAGCAGGTCTTCGGCGCGGTCGGCGTCGAGCGCGCGGACGATGTTGGGATGCTCGAGGGCCGCGATCGTCCGTATCTCCCGCTCGAATCGGCTGACCGCGTCGGGGCTCGGGAGCACCGATTTGCGGATGACCTTGAGCGCGACGACACGATCCATCACCGTGTGGCGTGCGCGAAAGACGATGCCCATGCCGCCGCGGCCGAGCCACTCGAGCAGTCGGTAATTCCCGAGATCGAATCGAGTTCCGCCGGCGAGAAGCTGCTCCGCTTGCCAGCGAGTCAGCTCCCCGCCCGTCACGAGGGGCTCGAGGAGCTCGCCCGGATCGCTGTCGGGGCGTGCGCGGCTCGAATCGGCCACTTTCTGGAGGCTGTCATCCGCCACAAGTCGGCTGGAATCGAGCGCTTGGAGAAGATCTTCGGAGCTGGGATTCGGCATCGTCCGCGATCGTGTTCTGCTGGCTCGGTGCCGGATCGGTCGCCATCCGCGAGCCCGCCACCTCCCAGAGTACTGGAGCCCGAACGGTTTGTGACGGTAGAATCAGGATCGTGAGCCCTGCCGACACCCCCGAACAACCCGAAACCGAACAACCCGAAAGCGTGGCGGAGGGAGAGTCGCCGGCGCGTCTCGAGCAGATCTCGACCCGCTGGAGCCTCCTCGAGCTCGCCCATCAGGCTCCGACCGAGCTCTCCGGCCCGGCGCGCTCCGAGCTCGTCCTCAAGTACACGGACGCGATCCGTACGTACATCCGTGCGATGACACGTGATGAGAACGTCGCGGACGACCTGACCCAAGACGTCGTCGTTCGACTGCTTCAGGGCGATTTTGGCGGGGCCGATCCGAAACGCGGGCGATTTCGCAATCTGCTCAAGGTCGCCGTACGGAATATGGTGCGGACGCACTGGAGCAAGACGAAGCGCAGGACGGGCGTCGATCACGATCTCGAAGCCGTCCAGTCGGGAGACGAGGACAGCGCCGCTTCGTTCGAGCGCGAGTGGGTCGAGGGGTGGCGGCAGTCGCTGCTCGACCTCACCTGGCGATCGCTCGAGGCGCAGCAGAATCGCCAAAAGAACAGCGTCGCGTACACGATCCTCAAGTTGCGCGCCGACGAGCCCGACCTCGACAGCACCGAGCTGGCCGAAAGGCTCACGGAGCTCAGCGGTCGCGAGTTCAAGCCGCCGGCCGCTCGCCAACAGCTGCGACGGGCGAGGCTTCGTTTCGCGGAATTTCTGATCGAGGAGCTGGTTCGCAGCCTCGAAGACGCCTCACCGGCGAGCATCGAGGCGGAGCTCCAGGATCTCGGGCTGATGGAGTTCGTCGGGGATTTTCTTCCGCCGGACTGGATGGAGCGCGGGGAGCTCGCGGGGGAAGAGGCGGATGGGGAAGGGTGATCGCAGATCGCGAGGTCTGCACTGATCGTTACCCGATGACGAGCTGAATGGTTTTCCTGCGGGAGTGGTGTCACAGGTCGGTGGGGGGAGAGGAGTCCGTAAATCTGGTGGCTCGTCCCTTGGACGAGAGGCGGAAGAGGACGAGAGGCGGAAGAGAGGGCGCCCCTCAGCACGAGAGCCGGGCGTCAGCGCGCCGGCGATCCCGTCGCGGCGATACGATTCGTCGCCGCGACGAGCTCTCGCGTGATGCCGGGCTCGTGGGACGAGTGTCCCGCGTCGGGCACGATCTCGCCGTCGAGCTCGGGCCAGGCATCGCAGAGGTCGACGAAGGTCTTCACGGGACAGACGATGTCGTAGCGTCCGTGGACCGCGAACGCCGGGATATGCCGGATACGGTCGACGCGGTCGAGGAGCAGCGTCTCGGGCGCGACGCGGCAGTTGCGGAAGTAGTGCGCCTCGAGGCGCGCGAGGTTCCAGGCCATCTCGGGCTCGCCGAAGGCGTCGGCGAACTCGGGATTCGGGAGCAGCGTGCAGCACGAGCCTTCGTAGATGCTCCAGTGCTTGGCTGCCTCCAGCGCGGCCTCGCGGTCGTCTCCGGTGAGACGATTCCAGTAGGCTTCGAGAAGGTCGTCGTGCTCGGCCTCGGGGATGTGAGCCGCGAAGTCCTTCCAGAGCTCGGGCTGAATCTGGCCCATCTCGTAGAGCCACCAGCGAATCTCCGACTCGCGGATCAGCCAGATCCCGCGCAGGACGAGGCTGCGAACCGCGTCGGGATATTCCTGCGCGTAGAAGAGCGAGAGCGTGCTTCCCCAGGATCCTCCGAAGACGTGCCACGTGTCGATGCCGAACTCTCGGCGAATCGCCTCGAAGTCCGCCGCGAGGTGAGAGGGCGTGTTGTTCGTGAGCTCGCCGAGCGGAGACGATCGTCCGCAGCCGCGCTGATCGACGAGGACGACGCGGAAGACTTCGGGGTCGAAGAAGCAGCGGTCGTTCTGCGAGCATCCCGCTCCGGGACCGCCGTGAATGAAGAGAACGGGCTGCCCGTCAGGGTTTCCGCACTGTTCCCAGTAGATCTCGTGGACGTCGTCGACAGCGAGCCGGCCGCTCGCGAAGGGCTCGATCGGTGGGAAGAAGTGCTCGTTGGGCATTTGGGCTCTCGTGAATCGAATTCGGTTCGGTGGATTCCCTAACTTGGCCGATTTCGTCCTCGCCCGCCAGGCCTTTGCTCCGTGGAACCCGGGCCGCACCTTCCGTACAATGGCGCGAACCCCTCTCATCGACGTCTCATGAGGAACGGAAGGATGAGCCTTCGAACTGCACTTGTAACGGCCTCGACGTTGGCGATCTCCGCGAGCGTGACCCTCGCCGCGAATACGACCCCCGACTTCTCGCGGGACGTGCTCCCGATCCTCTCGGAGAACTGCTACCCGTGCCACGGCCCGGATGAAAAGTCGCGCAAGGCACGCCTCCGCCTCGATCGTCGTGAGGACGCGACGCGCGTGCGAGGCGGCGACGCCGCGATCGTACCGGGCGATGTTCTGAAGAGCGTTCTCATCGAGCGTCTGACGACCGACGATGCCGACGAGCGCATGCCGCCGGCCGAGTCCGGCAAGAAGCTGACGCCCGCGCAGGTCGAGATCCTCGAGAGGTGGATCGACGACGGCGCCGAGTACGCCAAGCACTGGGCCTACACGGCACCCCAGCGTCCGTTGACACCGGCAACGAAGAAGAAGGGCTGGGCGCGCGGAGAGATCGACACGTTCATCCTCTCGCGTCTCGAGAAGGAGGGGCTCGCGCCATCTTCTCGTGCGGACGCTCGAACGCTCGCGCGTCGCCTCAGTCTCGACCTGCGCGGCTTCGCTCCGGAGTTCGCCGAGGTCGAGGAGCTCACGGATGACGCGAGCGACGAAACGTACGAGCGTCTCGTCGACCTCTGGATGGCGTCGCCGCACTTCGGCGAGCGCATCTCGGTCTACTGGCTCGACCTCGTTCGCTTCGCCGACACGACGGGGATTCACGCGGACAACACGTGGGACATCTACCCCTTCCGCGACTACGTGATCAATGCGTTCAACACGGACCTCGAGTTCGATCAGTTCACGCGTGAGCAGCTCGGCGGCGACCTGATGTCGGACGCGACGATCGAGCAGCGTGTCGCGTCGTCGTACAACCGCCTCAACATGATCACGCGCGAGGGCGGCTCGCAGGCGAAGGAGTTCCTGATCAAGTACACCGCCGACCGCGTGCGCAACGCATCGCAGGTTTGGCTCGCGACTTCCCTCGGCTGCGCCGAGTGCCACGATCACAAGTTCGATCCGCTCTCGTCGAAGGAGTTTTACGAATTCGGAGCGTTCTTCGCGGACATTCAGCAGGTCGGCGTCTACGGCGGCGGCGGTCCCAAGAACCGCTACTTCCCTCCGTACATGCCGGTGCCGACCGACGATCAGCGCGTGCGGTTGTCGGAAATCGACGTAGACCTCGTGCGGCTGCAGAAGGCTCTCCAGACGCAAACCCCGGAGCTCGACGCCGCGCAGGAGGTCTGGGAGGAGGGGATCGTACGCGGAAAGAGCGATTGGTTCGCGCTGGCGCCGAAGTCTGTCTCGTCGGCCGAAGCCGGAGTGACCTTCGCGACGCGAGACGACCACTCCGTGCTCGTTTCCGGCAAGAACCCGGAGAAGAACACCTACACCGTGACCTACCGCATCGAAGGTGGCGAGCCGACACGCGGCATCACGGCGCTCAGGCTCGAGGTTCTCAAGGACGCAGCGCTGCCTCAGCAGGGACCGGGACGCGCGAAGAACGGCAACTTCGTCCTCACCGAGATCGTCGCCACGGCGAACGGCAAGCCCGTCACGCTGCGGGCTCCGTCCGCGACCTTCGAGCAGAAGGGATACGGGATCGCTCCGGCCGTCGACAAGAAGACCGACGACGGCGCCGGCTGGGCTGTCATGCAGGGGCGCAATGGCGTCGCGGCGGTCGCCGTGTTCGAGAGCGAGAAATCGTTCGGCGACGGCGGGTCGATCGAGCTCTCCATCGCGCTCCACCAAAATCACGGAAACAACGGACACACGATCGGTTGCTTCCGCGTCTCCGCGACGCGTGAGGCGAAGCCGCCGAAGGCGACAGCACCGAAGCTGCCCGAGGCGGTGAAGCAGGCGATCGCCGTCGAGCGCTCGAAGCGTAGCGAGTCGCAGCGCGCCGAAGTCGCGAAGCACTTTCGTTCGATCACGCCGCTTCTCGCGAAGGCCCGTGAGACGATCGCCGCGCGCAAGAGCGAGCGTAAGAAGCTCGAAGAGGCGATGCCCGTGATCATGGCGACGAAGTCCGTCAAGCCGATGGAGACGCGCGTCCGGCCTCGCGGCAATTGGATGGACGATTCGGGCGAGGTCGTGCAGCCGGATGTGCCGAGAATCTTCGGCGAGCTCGCGAAGAAGGAGGGGCGGCCGACGCGTCTCGACCTCGCGAACTGGCTCGTCGAGCCGCAGAATCCCGTCGTCGCGCGAGTCTTCGTCAATCGAATGTGGAAGCTCTTCTTCGGTCGCGGGCTCGTGACGTCGCTCGACGACTTCGGCTCCCAGGGAGAGCTGCCTTCCCACCCGAAGCTCCTCGACTACCTCGCGCTCGAGTTCATCGAGAGCGGGTGGTCGGTGAAGCACGTCGTCAAGCTGATCGTCCTGTCGGAGACCTACCGGCAGTCGTGGGGCCGGGCGGCCGCGATGGGCGCGCCCGCCCCCGCCAACCCCCGCGGTGGGCGGCCCGGGCGGTTACCGCCCCCCCCC
>CAYZGY010000431.1:0-1108 GCA_964478085.1 uncultured Planctomycetia bacterium | reverse complement strand
GTCGGAGACCTACCGGCAGTCGTCGGCCGTGTCGGCCGAGATGCTCGAGCGCGACCCGTACAACGAGCTCGTTGCGCGGCAGGGTCGTTTCCGGCTCGACGCGGAGTTCGTTCGCGACAACGCGCTGCGTATCGCCGGGCTGCTGAATCGTCAGCTCCACGGACCGAGCGCTCGTCCGTATCAACCTTCGGGCTACTACTCGCACCTCAACTTTCCGCGTCGGCAATATCGACACGGCAAGGCGCCGAGCATCTATCGGCGCAGCCTCTACACGCACTGGCAGCGACAGTTCGTCCACCCGAGTATGCTCGCGTTCGACGCGCCGACGCGCGAACGCTGCACCGCGGAGCGCATGCGCTCGAACACGCCGCTCGCCGCGCTCGTGCTCCTCAACGACCCGATCTACGTCGAGGCGGCTCGCGTCTTCGGTACGCAGATCGTCGAGCAGGGTGGCAAGACGGTCGAGGAGCGCTCGCGCTTCGCGATTCGTCGTGCGGTCAGTCGGGATCCGCTGCCGGAGGAGCTCACGCAGATTCGAAAGCTCGTCGACAAGCTCGTCGCGCGTTTTCGCGACAAGCCCGACGAGGTCAAGGAGCTCCTGGGAGCCGGGGACGCACGATCCCCCGACGTGAAGGACGCCGACGTCCTTGCCGAGTACGCGGCCTGGATCGGAATCGCTCGTGCGGTTCTCAACATGCACGAGCTCATCACGCGTCATTGAAACCGAGATCGAGATCGAGAATCGGAGTTTGCAGACGATGAAATCCTTCGCCGAGACCGCAGTGGAAACTCGCCAACGCGAGCTCGACCGTCGCACGTTCCTCGCCGGTGCCGGAACGAGCATCGGATCGCTCGCCTTCGCATCGATGTTCGCGCCGGAGATCGCGGGCGCCGAGGCGTCCTTCGGGAAGCTCCCCGCACCGGATTTCGTCCCACGCATTCGTCGAGTGATCCACCTTTACATGGCCGGCGGGCCGAGCCATCTCGAGACGCTCGACTTCAAGCCGAAGCTCCGCGAGATGCACAACAAGCCGATGCCCGAGTCGTTCACGAAGGGCAAGCAGATCGCGCAGCTGCAAGGTCAGAAGCTCAAGGCCTTCGCGCCGCA
>CAYZGY010000430.1:0-7059 GCA_964478085.1 uncultured Planctomycetia bacterium | reverse complement strand
GGCGGATGGGAGTTACGTCATAACGCGAACGTGCCAGGGAAAAACTGCACCCTTTCCATTGAGTGTTAGAGACAGGGCCCGGTCTGACGTCCTTTTGGAACAGTTTGACAACGTCAGTAACGGACTGGCTGGACAGGATCCCGTGTTTCTCTCAAGTTTCCTCGTAGGCAATGGAGACGGAGTCCCTGATCCAGTGGATGGAACCCTGCGACAGTTCAACGATTTGGAACGCCGCAGGATTGATCTGGAGTCGCTACTCTCAGAAGGCTGCGAAGACAACTACGAGTATCAATTCGCCCATTAGCCGCGGAGCTGCCTGAACCCTATCGTTGCAAAAAAGCGGTGAGCAAGAACGCTCGAGAGTGCGTTTCGAGGCGATTCGCGGAGCGCAGCGAAGCGGCTTCTTGCCGCCGTTGTCTTGCAACGATAGGGTGAATTGATCGGACCGCTTGATCATTGGTCGCGGCAGGGACCGCCCTCACGGGCGGCCCCCCGCACAGATCCCAGCGAGCGGGACTACCGCACTGGGCTCCGACCTCGGGTCTTGGCGACGAAACGCGTGTCAGGCCAGGAATGTTGAATTCGCGGACGCGGAAGCCCAGATGGGACTCGCCCGCGTCACCCGCACGCTCGACCATGACGACACTCTGCGGTCACCCGAGAAGACCGACGCCTCACGCCCGTTCTTCTTCGTGCAGATGGCCGATCCCCGGTTCGGCTTCTTCAACGGCGACCGCAGCTTCGAGCGTGAAACCGCGCTCTACAAGAAAGCCATCGCCCACGTCAATCGCCTGCGCCCCGCGTTCGTCGTCAACTGCGGCGACCTCGTCAACAAGCCTGGCGACGCCGCGCAGATCGCCGAGCTCTTTCGCATCACGAAGAAGCTCGATCCGAAGATCCGCATGCACTGGGTCGCCGGCAATCACGACGTCGGCACGGTCCCTACCTCGAAGACGCTCGAGACTTACCGCAAGAAGTTCGGCCCCGACCGCTACGCGTTTCGCCACGAGCGCACGCACTGCATCGTGATCAACAGCTGCGTTTGCCAGCATCCGGAAAAGGTGCAGGACGAGTGGAAGGCACAGCTGAAGTTTCTCGAGAAGGAGCTCGAGCGCGCGACGAAGCTCGGGAGCGACCACAAGCTGATCTTCCTGCACCACCCGCTCTTCCTCTCGCACCCGAAAGAGAAGAACGACTACTTCACGATCCCGAAGGAACGTCGCCTCGTAATCGTCGACCTTCTCAAGAAGCAAGGCGTTCGTGCCGTCTTCTCGGGCCACTACCATCGCAACGCGCTCGGCCGTGCGGGAGAGCTCGAGATGATCGTCACGGGCCCGGTCGGCAAACCGCTCGGAAAGGATCCGTCGGGCTTTCGCATCGTCCGCGTCTATCCAGATCGCATCGAGCACAGCTACCACGGCTTCGAGAAGATGCCGAGAGCCGTTCGACTTCGAGGCGAACGGCGGTAGGCTCTCTGGAAGGAGCGAGCCCATGCGAACGACACGGTCGACGATCCTGTGCACCTCGCTGTTCGTCACGTCTTCCTTCGCCGAAGAGCGGCCGCCCCGGTTCCCCGAGCTCTTCGCCCTCCTGGCGACGGAGCGGAAGACCGAGTTCCCGCTCGTCATGGGATACCGCAGGGGCTACACCGCCCGAACCGAAGACGGGGACTACCCGACCTTTCTCGAAAGCTGGAGGGGCTACAACATCGACGGCCGAGAGACGACGTGGCTCAAGGGCGTGAACATGCGACTCTTCTGGCGCGAAAACCTCTATCTCGCCCATCGCGACGAAAAGCTCGAGACGCTCGGAATCTTCGGCGACCCCGATCGGTATTTCTATCGCCCCCCCTTTCTCCTCATCGACTCGACGCTTCGAGCCGGGCACACGTGGAAAGCCGAATCCCGCTATCGGAGCGGCGACTTCGCTCTCGGATACCGCGCGAAGGTCGTTCGTCGCGAGAAGGTCGAGGCTCCTGCAGGCAAGCTCGCTGCGTGGGTCATCGAATACACGCTGACGGCTCACCTCGGCACCGAGAACGACTTTCGCGCTTGGTTCGGCCCCGGCAGTCGTGGAGCTTCGAATTCTCGACGACTTCGAGCTTGCGAAGGACAACCACCCCGATACCGACGGGGTCACTCTCAGGGCAAGCTGCCGAGTCCCCGGTCTCCACGACACGCCGCAGATGGCGTCCTCCGGGAAGGGTTTCCGGTTCGTGGCTCCCCCGAAGCCTGCGGATCGTTGAAGATTCGACGAGCACCGCGAAGCGGAAGCCCGCCCCTTGCCAAGAAGAAGCCCCGCTGATATCCAAGGGGCGAAGGTGCCTCGCGGCTCCTGAATCGATCATTATCCCGAAGAAGGAGGCAGCACCTTGTCCAACAGCCCTCTGGTCGGCATCGCCATGGGAAGCAAGTCGGATTGGCCGACGATGGAGCCCGCATCCCAGATTCTGGAGCAATTCGGCGTTCCCCACGAGAACAAGGTCGTGTCCGCCCACCGGACGCCCGAGTGGATGTGCCAGTACGCGCGGGAGGCGGAAGGACGCGGGCTTCGCGTGATCATCGCCGGTGCCGGCGGCGCGGCGCACCTCCCCGGGATGATCGCCTCGATGACGACCCTGCCCGTGCGCCGGGTCCCCGTGAAGAGCCGGGCGCTCTCCGGGATGGACTCGCTCCTCTCGATCGTCCAGATGCCGGGCGGCGTGCCCGTCGGGACGCTCGCGATCGGCGAAGCGGGCGCCAAGAACGCCGCGCTGCTGGCGGTCCGAATCCTGGCGACGACCGACCCGGCGCTCCGGGACGCCGTCAGAGAGTTCGCCGAGAACCAAGAGAAGAAAGTGCTGGGCGACAGCCTGCCATGAAGGACCTGATTCCCCCTGGATCGACGCTCGGAATGCTCGGAAGCGGGCAACTCGGCAGAATGGCCACGATCGCCGCCCGACGACTCGGTTACCGGGTTCACGTCCTCTCTCCGGACCAGGACACGCCCACCGGCCAGGTCGCGGATCTCGAGATCTGCGCGGACTACGACGACTCGGAAGCGCTCTCGCGCTTCGCCCAGGGCGTCGACGTCGTCAGCTTCGAGTTCGAGAACGTGCCGTCCCAGACGATCGAGCAGATCGTACAGCATGCCCCTGTTCGCCCCGGAGGGCACGTTTTGCACACGACGCAAAACCGCCTGCGGGAGAAGACCTTTCTCCGCGAGCAGGGCATTCCCGTGACGGAGTTCCTCGCGATTCGCACCGTTGGGGACCTCGAGGCCGTCACCGACGCGGACGTCCCGGCCGTCCTCAAGACCGCCGGCTGGGGCTACGACGGCAAGGGCCAACGGACCGTCCGATCGCTCGACGAGCCGCGATCCGCGTGGGACGACATCGACAACGCGGAGGCCATCCTCGAGCGCTTCGTCGACTTTTCCTGCGAGATGTCCGTCGTTGCGGCACGCGGCACCGACGGAAGCTTCGTTTGCTACGAGCCGGTTCGAAACGTCCATCGCAACCATATCCTCGACGTCTCGAGCGTCCCCGCGCAGCTCTCGTCCGACGCGGAGAAGCAGGCGATGGAGATCGCCCAGACGATCTTCGACGGCCTCGACGTCGTCGGCGTCCTCTGCGTCGAGTTCTTCGTGACCGAGGACGGCCGAGCCCTCGTCAACGAGCTCGCCCCCCGCCCCCACAACTCCGGTCACCTGACGATCGACGCCCACGCGACTTGCCAGTTCGAGCAGCAAGTCCGCGCTGTTTGCGGCCTGCCGCTCGGGTCGACGCGACGTCTACGGCCGGCCGCCGCGATGATCAACCTGCTCGGCGACGTTCTCTTGCCGGAGGAGCTCGACTGGCGCGAGGTCCTCTCGGACCCGGACCTCAAGCTCCACCTCTACGGCAAGCACGAGGCCCGCGTCGGCCGCAAGATGGGCCACATGACCGTTCTGGCCGACGACGTTGAGACCGCCGTCCGACACGGCCTGGCGGGACGCGAGAACCTGAGCCGCTCGTAGGCCCGCGATCCCGGTCGAAACCGCCCGTCTCCGGCAGAATCGCTAAATTGCAAATTTGGCAAGAATCCCTTTTGACAAAAGGGCAAGCAGCAGCTAAGCTCTCTTTCGTTCCGAGGGTGGCACCGAGGACGGCACCGAAGCAGCACGGCTCGGGCCAAGGTAGCCACCGAGCCATTCGGCTCCGACAAACGGCCCTCGGACCTCCCTCGCGACAGGCGAACCATTCACCAGGAACGAACGAGATTCTTGTGGCCCCGACGTGGGGCTGCGGATCCGGAGCCCGCGGAGTAACGCCACCCCTCCCGGGCTCCGGAGGTTTTTTCCCGCGTCGCCGGCCCCAGAGTCTCCAGCCGAGCGGAGGACAGGATGAGCGCACGCGATCGCCGGGACGACGAGCCCCTCCACGACGAAGGATTCGGTCAAGAGGACGAGATTCTCGAACGCCCCGAATGGGCGAGAAACATGCCCTGGTGGGCGGCTTCGGCGTTTTTGCACCTGGTTTTGATCGCGATCATCGGCGCCATCGTGATCAGCTCGACGGAGGAGGAGAACGTGATCCTTCGGGATCCCCCGACCGTCCGGATTCCCAAGCCTCCCAAGTACGATCCGATCAAGCCCAAGGACGTCAAGCGCGAGCCAAAGATCCTCACCAAGCCGATCGAGGAGAAGCTGGTCGTCGAGCAGAAGATCGACAAGGTCGAGGTCGAGATCCCGGCGGGCACGGAGCATCTCCGAGCCGACAGCCACCAGAACTCGGAGTTCACGAACATCGACATCGGCGTGGGAGGAGGCGGCGCGGGCCTCTACGGTCTTCGTGGCGTCGGCGACCCCGGGGGCCACGTCGGAGCACCTCGAGCGACCGAAGATGCCGTTCTCGCGGCCCTCTGGTGGCTTCATCGCCATCAGCACCCCGACGGCGGCTGGCGCGCCGCGGGCTTCGATGAGCACGCCGAGGGCCCCGGCTGTTCCAACCACGACACGAGCCGCTACCCGAAGGACGAGGGCGATCCGGCCCACGACATCGGGGTCACGGGACTCGCGATCCTGGCCTACACGGGCTACGGCATCACCCACCGGCTCTCGCCGATCCCCGAGCTCCAAGAGACGGTCGCCAGGGCGATCAACTATCTCCGCGATCAGCAGATCCGCTCGGAAGACCCGATGCTCGACGGCCGCTACGGGCCTGGGAAGGCCGACGAATGGGCCTACGACCACTCGATCGCCACGCTCGCCATGGCCGAGGCCCTCCTGCTCTCCGGCGACCACATCCGCCTCCGAAACAGCGTCGAACGCGCCACGAAGCTCTGCCTTCGCATGCAGAATCCCGGTCGTGGTTGGCGCTACGGATTCCAGGACGGCGAGAACGACACATCGGTGACAGGCTGGATGGTCCTCGCCCTCAAAACCTCGCAGCTCTGCAACTTACGAATCCCGAAGGAGTCCTACCGGAGCGCCTTCGCCGGCGCTCGCGACTGGTTCACGTACGCGACGGCCTCGAACGGCCAGGTCGGCTACTCCGTCCCGGGTGATCAGGGCTCGCAGCTCGCCGGGGTCCATCCCGAGCCCTATCCGTTCTCGAAGGAGCCATCGTGCATGACGGCCGTCGGTGTCCTCTGCCGCCTCTTCGCGGGCGAAAGCCGGCGCGACCCGGAGATCCGTCGCGGCGTCGACCGCCTCGCCGCCCACCCGCCCAAGTGGCGTGAGCAGAAGGGCCGCTCCCTCTCGTCGGTCAACGTATACTACTGGTACTACGGCGCTTACGCGATGTTCCAGTTCGGCGGGCGCCCCTGGATCGACTGGAACGACGCGATGCAGACCGCTCTTCTGAGCTCGCAGCGCTCGGTCGACCGAGGCGACTCCGAGGAGGTCGACGGCAGCTGGGACCCGATCGGGGAATGGGGTGTCTCGGGAGGCCGCGTCTACGCGACGGCGCTTGGCGCCATGACCCTCGAGGTCTACTACCGCTACCGTCGTCAGCAGGGCGAGAACAAGAGCTGAGAGCCGTCGCCGCCCCACCGATTGCCAAGTTTGCAAGCCAAGATCCGACGTCCACGATCAGAAACCCGGGAGGAATTGCCAGATCGTCACGATCCCGCTGGCAAGTTTTGCGAAAACCCGCCCGCCCCCATTGACAATTACGCAAGCATCGATACGATAGTCCGCAGGCCTACCGGTCCAGGCAGGTCGGTCTTCCGTCTCCAAAAAACCAACTGCCTCTCGAGCTCACGCTGACCGAACGAGGCGCGCGAGAGAGAAGCGAGGAGCTTCCCATGGCTCAAGACGAATATTACGACGAATACGAAGAGTACGACGAGGAGAACGAGTTCGAGGAAGAGGAGTACGAGAAGCCGGGGTGGCTCACCTCGATGCCCTACTGGGGCATCTCGGCGATCCTCCACCTCGTGCTGATCCTCCTCATCGGTGCGATCGTCCTCAGCCGGCAGGAGCCGGAGAAGGAGGTCAAGAAGGTGCCGATGACGGTGAGCCGCAAGAAGCCGCCACCACCGTACGACCCGAAGAAGAAGCGCGACCTCAAGCGTACGCCGAAGATCCTCAACCCGAAGGTCATCAAGGACCCCATCATCAAGAAGAAGATCGATGAGGTCACGACCGACATCCCCAAGGGCACGGATCTCAACAACATGTCGAACGTTAACCAGAACTCGACGATGGTTAACGACGCGATCGGTGTCGGTGGCGGTGCCGCCGGTGCCTACGGTCACCGTTACGGAAAGGGCTCGCTCGTCCGTGAGGGTGGTGGTGAAGGTACCGAGGACGCCGTGCTCGCGGCGCTCGAGTGGCTCTACCGTCACCAGGACACGGACGGCGGCTGGAAGGCCGAGGAGTTCGACAAGGCTCCCGGCGTTCGCGGACCGAGCAAGAACAAGGATCCGGGGCGCTACCCGAACGACAAGGGCTGGAAAGAGCACGACATCGGCGTGACGGCGCTCGCGATCCTCGCGTTCACGGGCTTCGGTCACACGCACCGCGACGGCGAGTACGACAAGTTCGTCAAGTGCCTGCGCAAGGCCGTCAAGTACATGGTCAGCCAGCAGGACAACT
>CAYZGY010000429.1:0-7060 GCA_964478085.1 uncultured Planctomycetia bacterium | reverse complement strand
CCACTCCGACGTGCGATTGCCGAGATTCGCGGTGAGCGCGTCGGCGATGCCGTCGCGGTTGACGTCTTTGAGGCGAATGCCCGTCGGAGACGTGCCCATCGGATAGAACACCGGAGGCGAGAGCAGGCCGTCGTCTTGAGCGAGGCGTACGCTCATGTCGCCCGTCGCGCGGTGAAGTTGGACGACGTCATCGTGATTGTCGTCGTTGAGGTCGCCGACGTCGAGACTAGCGACGTCACCGTCGACGAGGTAGATCTGATCGAACGATTCGAAGCCCGCCGAGTTCTGGAACGTCATCAGCAGGCTGACGTCGTTCGACGTTCGATTGATGACGGCGACATCCCGCTCGCCGTCGCTGTTGAAATCGGCGACCGCGAGATCTCGGGGGCTCTTTCCCGCGGGTGACTCGAACTGCGGCTCGAATGTTCCCTGGTTGTTCTTGTACGTCAGCACTCGATCGTGGTTTCGCACCACGACGACGAGATCGTTCCAGTTGTCCCCGTTGAGGTCGACGAGCTTCGCTGCGCGCGGACGGCCCGGGATGTACAGCTGCTGGGTCACCGTTCGGTCGAAGGACCGACCTCCCGCCGTCGCACGACGAATGTCTACGGCACCCGAGTTGCGGTGAACCGTGACGATGTCGTCGATGCCACTCGTGAGCTCACTCGCGATCGGCGCGACGTCGAGGTAGTAGACGCCGTTCTGGTAGTTCAGAAAGTCGGAGTCGTCGGGATCGTCGGGCTGAATCTCCTCACCGAGCGGAATGGTTTCGGCGATCTCGAGATCACCACCCGCGTCGCTCCGGAGGATCCAGAGATTCGCGGCCCTCGCGTGTGTGATGATGAGCTCGTCGGCGGCTCCGGCTCCCGGTACGCGCGAAGGACGAGCGTGGAGCGAGTAGACAGGACGCGACAAACCGCCGGCATCGAGACCGGGAAGGCTCTGGCGCTTCTCGAACTCGAATCCTCCTCGGCCTGCGTAAATCACGAGTCCACGGTCCGTGCTTTGCTCCTCGGTGCGATTCCGATCTCCGGAACCGGCAAGCGCGAGATCCGTGTTGCCGTCACCGTCGAAGTCTCCCACGGCGAGGTTTCGTCCGAAGCGCCAGGTCTTGAGAGTGATCGGCCCACCGAAGACTCCAGCGACGTTCGGAAGGATCACGATCCGGCCGTTGTGGTGACTCGCGGAGACGAGATCTTCGTATCCGTTGCCGTCGAGATCGGCAGCGATGATCTGACGCAGCGTGTCCGTACCGGTGTCGAGGATACGCGGAGCATCGTACTTCCCCTCGGCCGTCTGGTAGTAGATCGTGATCGTGCCATCCGTGCTGCTGACCGCGAAATCGGACGTACCGCTGAGGTCGAAATCTCCCGCGACGATCGACTTCGGCCCGTGCCGATACCGATCGCCGGGATCCGCCTCCGGGCCGACGGAAAGTCGACTGCCGAAGGTCTGGAGATTTTCGAGGAGCTGGGCCTCGATCGCGCTGGTCGAAGCCAGCAGCGTAGCCAACGCGAGGATGGGGACGACGATCGAGGAGACGGAGCGGACCGGTCGAACGGAGCGGAGACTCGTGACCATGTTCTACTCTCCCGCATCAGACACGTTGGCGTGTAACCCTCACTGGTCCACTAATCGTCGTAAGAGCCGGGGGACGAGGCCACTACGAAATCGATTGGGTGCAGATGATCTCTGGCGCGATCCTATCACGCTGCCACACCGAAAGTTGGAAGCGGTGACGGTGTCTTTGTGAGAACGCGCGCGTGCTCTTCGATCTCACCGTCGCCGTCGGTTTCGAGCGCGCGTTGACTCGCGAATGCGACGAACGCTTCCCAGTCGCCATTGATCTCGCTGCACCGCAGCTGAAGCAGAGCTTCGGCTCGCTCGGTGATCCAGCGCATTCCGCTCGAGTCGAATCTCTCGCCGATCACGTGGCGTACTGCGCCTTCCATCGCTCCGGTCGATACATCGAGGTCCTGCTTTCGTAGCTCGTCGTACTTCATCAACGGAAGCCGCTTCGACAAGTAGCCGCTAACCGCCTCGAAACGTTTTTGGCTTCTCGCGCTGACTCTGAGCTTGTTCAAGTTCAGCACGGCCACGGAGGCCTTCCCTCGGTAAAGGAGCTTCTCTTGCTTCTTGACCCAGGAAGCGAGCTTCTCGCTGCCCTCCTTGAAATCGACTTGCCGTTCTCGTCACGCGATTTCCTCATCGTGTACATGACGACGATCGTCGCGCACTTCGCGTTCTTCGACTTGTCGCCCTTC
The DNA here is from genome assembly GCA_964478085.1 of uncultured Planctomycetia bacterium. Taxonomy (GTDB): domain Bacteria; phylum Planctomycetota; class UBA8108; order UBA8108; family UBA8108; genus CAYMLL01. The sequence continues at coordinate 4,796 of CAYZGY010000429.1, read as the reverse complement.
TTGCGACGTTTCTTCGGTCCGCGCCGCTTTCGTTCGTCTCGACCGCGATGACACGGAATCGGCGCACTCTGGCAACCGTTACGTTTTCCGCGGCGCTTCTCGAGCTCCTCTTCCGTCGCGCTCGGTGTGCCCTTCGAGTCGATCTGAATCACCAGGATTTCTCCGTCATCGTCGGGAGCGGGCGCGGCCTCGAACCACTCCGAGGCGTGACGATCGAATCCGAGCACCGATCTCCCGACGCTCGTCTTCGACGGCGACCACGAAAGAAAGTAGACGAAGAAGCCGGTCACTTGCTCGAACGTCACGAGCGTGCTCAATCGGAGCTCGCGAGGCGAATCGTCGCAAACGATGCGGTCGATGGAGGTTACGTCATGACGCGAGTGCGCCAGAGAAAAACGGCACCCAATCAAGCCTCGATGGATGCCGCGGATTCGCGAACGGCGGTCGCCGCGCGCGCTCCGAGCAGCGATCCGATGTCCTGCTCCTCGTCGACGGCCGCGGTCGCCCCGGCTTCCTCGAGCATTCCGCTGTGCCGGTGGTAGCGAGATCGAACGATGATCGGAACTTCAGGAGCCTCGGAACGAATCGCCCGCACGGCTCGCTCGACGGCGCGCGGATCGGGAAGCGCGACGACGACCGTCGCCGCGGACTGCACGTGCAGATGCTCGAGCACTTCCGGATGCGTCCCATCGCCGACGTGGGCCTCGAATCCGTCGGCTTCGGCTTGCGCAGCGAGGATCGGATTCAGATCGAGCACGGAGAGCGGAACCGACTCGCCTCGGAGCACTTCCGCAGCACGCTCTCCGGCCGGTCCATATCCGATCAGCACGACGTGTCCGCGCGTGTTTCCCGTTTCTCGAACCACTCGGCACGCTGGCGGCTTCACGAAACCGAGCTTCGCGAGTTGGCGCAGAATCGCCAAGGAGAGCCCCGACGCCGACGCGATCAGGTACGGCGTCATGCAGAGCGTGACCATCATGGTCGAGACGATCACCATGAACAGATCGTTGTCGATGAGCGTTCCGCGCGAAGAGTCGGCGATCACGAACGCGAACTCTCCTACCTGCGACAGACAAATCCCCGCGGCCAGCGCCGGGTGCGGCCGCTGTCGAACGAGGACGAGTCCGACGCAACAGACGAACGCCTTGACGACGACGACGACGACAGCGACGAGGAGCACGAGGCCGGCGTGCTCGAGGATCCACGACGGATTCGCAAGCATTCCGATCGAGCTGAAGAACACCGTCACGAGAAGCGTGCGCAGGACGGAAAGATCCGATCGAACCTGCGTGGCGAAAGGAGACTCGCCGAGGAGCATGCCCGCGATAAACGCTCCGACCGCTGGCGAAAGCCCGAATTCGTGCGCGACGTAGATCGAGCAGAGCGCCACGACAACCGCGAACAGGACCGGCAGCTCACGATTCTGCAGCGCGGACGTCGCAAGAAGAACGCGCGGAACGACGTGATTGAACACCACGTAGAACGACACGATCATCACGAAGAGGAGCAGCCCCGTCCTCCCAAGACTCTCGAGAGCCCCCGAAGAATCTTCCCCGGACGCTCCCAAGAATCCCGTCAGAAGGACGAGCGGGATCACGGCGAGATCCTGAAACAGCAAGATGCCGAGCGCGTGGCGCCCGTGCACGCTGTCGACTTCCGAGCGCGCCATCAAGACACGCAGGACACCCGCCGTGCTGCTCAGCGCGAAAGCCGCACCGATCACGATCGCGGTGGACAGCGAAAGTCCGGCCAGGTACGCGATCACGGCGATAACACAGAGCGTCGCCGAAACCTGAATCGCTCCGCCGGCGAGCGCGGCCCCCCCGAGCGCGCGCAGTCGTCTCCACGAGAACTCGAGACCGAGCGAAAAGAGGAGGAGGCAGACTCCGACCTCGGCGAGCCCGTCGACCTCCGCGCCTCCCGACACAACGTCGAACGCGTTGGGCCCCAACAGCATCCCCGCGAGCAAAAACCCGAGCAGCGCCCTCTGCTTGAGGCGCTCGCAGAAAGCTCCGAGAACGAAAGCGACGCCGAGCAGAGCTCCGACGTCGAACAGAATGGGCCAAAAGTCCATCGACGCGACCTTCCTGTCTCGATCATACGATGAGTCTGGTACGAACGACGAGGTGGCCGATAAGAGCTATTTCGAATCCCACACAACTACGCGACCGTGGCCCACGCCGTAGATGCGATTCGACCCGTTATCACCCGAGCCGGCCGCGAAGATCAAGCTCGAGGAGATAGAGCTCTTCGCCGAGTTCGTGGAAAGCTCGAGAGCGTTCGCGAGGGTGAACACACACTCCTCGACCAGACCGCGATCGTGCTCGGCTCGAACCTCGGCGACACGACGAAGCCCCCGCCGCTCTGTAATCTCTTCGTCTCGTACCTCCAGCACCTCGGCATCGAGACCGACCGCTTCTCGACGGGGAAGGGAACGATGCACGGGCTCGAGTTCGCGTACGGCACCCGAACACGCCAGATCGACGATTCGGAGAAAATCCTTCGTTTTCGCCGCGCCATCGGCGAATTCCGAGGGTTTCAGGAGGCTGCAGGAGTTCTAATGAGTTCGTCGTGCGTCGAAGTCGGCGTATGTAGTACTTTTCATCCAGAATGGAGTCAGGACAACGATGAGGCTCGCACTCTGCATCGCGACCTTGCTCGTCATCTCGCCGCTCGCCGCGGACGAGAAGAAGACGGCCAAGGCCAAGACGTCGGGCTGCGCGGTCGGCGAGGGCACGCCCAAGTTCTCGGTCGCCCCGGTCACCGGCAGATACGCCAAACGAAAGAGCATCTGCTACATATGAGCAGGTAAGGGCAAACCTTCCGTCGTCATCTTCTCGAACGACGTCGGCAAGGACTTGGCCAGTTTGGTCAAGGAACTGGATAAGGTCGGTGCGAAGAACAAGGACTCGATCAGCTACGTCGTCTACCTGAGCGACAAGGGCGACGAAGCCAAGACGACGCTCGCCGCCTTCGCGAAGACGAACAAGCTCACCTCGGTCGACATGACGCTCAACAAGAGCGGCGCAAAGCCCCCGAAGGGCTACAAGCTCAACCCCGAGGTTACCCACACGATCTTGATGTACAGCGGCAACAAGGTCGTCCAGAACTTCGCGCTCGACAAGATCGACGCCGCGGCGACGAAGAAGATCGTCCAGGCCGCGACGAAAGTCTTCTCCTCGAAGCCCGCCAAGAAGGGCCGAAAGAACAAGGACAAGCGTCGACGCAAGAAGAAGGAGCGCAAGAAGAAGGAGCGCGGCAAGGACGCGGTCTGACTCGCGGTCTGACTCGCGGTCTGACTCGCGATCGCTCTCGCGTACGAAACGACAACGGGTTCGGGATGCTCATCCCGAGCCCGTTTTCTTTTGGCTCCTACTTAGTCTGGAGTTTCGCGGTTTTCCGTACGAAATAGCCGAACACAGACCGTCACGCTCGCTATCGTCTCGTCATGCCGGTCGACGAGCAAGAGAGTCGTCGTTACTGCGGACGGCTTTTTACTTCAGACGAGATCGCGTGGATCCGCGACTTGACGTCGGCGGAACCGCAAAGAAATCGCGCGCAGCTTTCGCGTGAGGTTTGCCGGGAGCTCCGCTGGCTACGCCCGGACGGCCGGCTCAAAGACATGTCGCGTCGCGATGCTTCGCATCGAGCGTGATGGCCTCATCACGCTTCCACCTCCTCGCAACGGAAGCACCAACGGTCGTCATCGGCCTCGCTTCACGCCCGCTTCGAATCCTCAGGATCCCGTTTGCGATCCCGTTTGCGATTTTCGAGTTCTTGACGCCGAGGCCGCGATTCGTCCCCCCGGTGTCGGTGTCCAGTGAGACGTTGTCCTGGTCACCGAACTCTCCCGAAACGTCCGCCCCGACCGGATCCAGATTCGAGCTGCGGTATCCCGTCACGGTCAGCGTGGCTCCGGAGACCGTGGCCGTGTATTAGCGGTTGTTCGGACCTGGTGGATTGATGAGCGAACCCGTGCTCGGGTCTCCGAAATCGAATGTAATCGGAGCCGCGCTCACGGGAGCAGCCGAGACTACGAAGAAAAACAAGAGGCAAAGAAACCTGCTGTAGACACTCAGGACCGTCCCCTCTCCTTTTTCGGACGAGTTCCGTGATGGCACCCCGCGTCCGATTCGGCCAACCGTCATTTGCCCCGAACGGCCCCCGAAAACCCTGTGCAGCATCGCGTGAAACGAGTCGACCATGGGCCGCCCCCGAATCCCCCGAGAACGAAACGTCCAAGTCTTGGAGAGAACTCCGGGAGCGACTGTCGGGAGCAGCCCTACTCGCCTTTCGCGGCGACTTCTTCGCCTGGACGGTAGACGCTCTTGGCCTCGCGACGCACGTCGTCCCAATAAAAAAGCTGTCGCTTCATCTCGCGACGCGACATCAGCTTCGCTTGATCGAAAAAATGCGGCGAGTCCGGATCTCCGCTCGAGCCGTACGGAACGAGACTGCGTCCTTCGATCCGATCGCCGAACTCGACGACGCTCTGGTAGCTCGCACCGACGATGCCGTAACGCTTGACGCGCTTGCCGACGAACGGGATCGACAGGCTCGGCATCGAGTAGACCGTAAACGCGACGCCGAGTGGGCCCGCGGCCGCGGCATGCGGAACGCTCGGACGCTTGTCGGAAAAAGGCAGCTTGAAGAAGTCGGAGACTCTCGCGCAGCGCTGCAGGCGAAAGACGTCCCCGTAGGCCACCTTCCAGCCGCCGTGGAACTTCTCGAGCCCTTTCGCGGCACGCACGAGCGCCTCGAACTTCTTGTGCGGCGCTTCGACGAACTGCTTCTTC
>CAYZGY010000428.1:0-7072 GCA_964478085.1 uncultured Planctomycetia bacterium | reverse complement strand
GGCCTGATCGAGGGAGCCGGCCTGATCGAGGGAGCCGGCCTGATCGAGGGAGCCGTCGACGGTTCGTCACGTCGGACTCCGGAAGCCATCGGCGAGTACCGAATCGAGCGTGAGATCGGGCGTGGTGGAATGGGGATCGTTTACGAGGCGACGCAGGAGTCGCTCGGACGTCGAGTCGCTCTCAAGGTTCTCCCGTCCCACACTCTTCTCGACGGGCAGCGACTCGCGCGTTTTCGCCTCGAGTCGCGGGCTGTCGCCAGTCTCGATCATCCTCACATCGTTCCGATCTACGGCGTCGGCGAAGAGGACGGAATCCACTACTACGCGATGCAATCGCGACGATCACCACGGCATCGCCCCCTACGGTCTTCGGGTTCAACCAGGACGGAAGCCGGCTCTTGACGTCCGAAACGCGCGGGCGCATTCGAATCTGGAACGGTACGAGTACCGCGGAGACCGGTCGCTTCGCCGGGCTCATCGGGTTTCGAGGGCACAAGGAGGATACCCACTGCGTCGCCTGGTCTCGGGATTGGAGCGTGCTCGCGACGGGATCCAACGACAACCGAGTTCGTGCCTGGAGGCAGGCGCCGAAGCCCTTGCCGGCGCCGCGGAGCTATCGCTCGATCATCGAGAGGGAGAGCGAGTGGCGATTCGACGACAGCGGCGAGAAGCTCGACGATGTCGATTGGACGACAGATCGATGGAGTGATGTCCACTGGAAGAGCGGTCGTGGAAAGTTCGGACTCGGCGATCGCCCGGATGTCGCTCCCGAATTGGTCGACCCGGGGGAGCCGGGTCGGCGCTACGCTCGAGCTCGTTCTTGGAGGCTGGTAGGGTCGAGTTCTCGGTAGGTCGCAGTCGACTTTCCCCTATCGTTGCAAAACATCGGCGGCGAGAAACCGCTTCGCTGCCCTCCGCTCGCCCGAGAGCACGTTTCGAGACGATTTGCTCGGAACCGGCAATCCTTACGTACGGTGAAGTACGCTCCGGCTGCCGATTCCTCCGCGAATCGCGTCGAAACGCACTCTCGAGTGTTCTCGCTTACCGCTTTCTTGCAACGATAGGATTTCGCCTGGTGTGCCCACGACTCATCGGGGACCATCGTCAGCGATGTTCGGTCGTCTCGGGATTCTCATCATCGCTCTGCAAGCCCAGAGCGCGACACCGTGGACCTTCTGGTCGGCGAAGGACGCTCGTGATCCGCGTGCGAAGAGGCTCCTTCGTGAGCTCGAAGCGAGTCGTGCGAGGGCTCTCGCGCACATCGAGAAGAGCTTTGGGCTGACGGTAGGGGAGCGACCCGTCGAGTGGATTCTCCGGACGCCCTCTCCCGATGGGACCGGCAGCGCGTTTCACGTCGGTGAGACGGTCATTCGCGAGGAGCGCGTGACCGTCGCGCTGCCTCCCCATCGATATTTCGGTCGTCCCGATCATGCTCGCGGGGTGATCGTTCACGAGGCGGCACACGCGCTGCTCGGTTCGCGACTCGGCCCGACGGCCTATCGACATCTGGCTCCATGGTTTCGTGAGGGTTTCGCGCTCCACGCCTCGGGAGAAGGCGAGGGGCGCGTCGCGGCGCGCATCGCGACGACTCTCGTCGAGGGGAAGCAGCCGGCGAGTTTTCTGCGTGGACTGGCGACTCGTCCGCTTCCCGCGGAGTCGTACCTCGCTGTCGCGTGGCTCGTCGATAAGCTCGGAGAGAACGGATTCCGAGTGCTCGTACGCAAGCTCGCGGCTGGCGGCGATCTCGAGGCGGAGCTTACGCGGGCGCTCGCGTCGAACGCGGACGAGCTCGGACGCTCGATGCGGCAGTTCGCTCGATCGCGCGTCGAGAAGGCCTGTCCCGAGGTCGTGGTGGATCGATTCGGACGCGCGATGTCCGCTTACCGGACCAAGAGTCTCGAGGAGGCTCGCCGAGCCTTCGCCGCTCTCGTCGAGTCGTCGAAAGCACGTGTCGTTCACGCGACGAGCCGTTACTTCCTGGCGCGTGTCACGCTTCTCGCCGGCGATCCGGAGGGCGCCCGCACGCAGCTCGAGTCGCTTCTCGACGCGCGCCACGAGGTCCTCTGGGAGCCGGAAATCCTCGAGCAGATCGGAAACTGTCACGTCGCTCTGAATCGCCCGCGTGAGGCCGACCGATACTTTGACGAGGTTCTCGAGCGGTTTCCCGATGATCGCGCGGTGTGCGCGCGTATCCGCAAGAAGCGTACGAGCGACCGATAAGAAACTGTCCCATGAGTCAGAGCTACCGAGCCTCGACATCTCGACCCTTCGTCTCGATCTTCATCGCGCTCGCGTCGATCGCATGGATCATCGGCTGCGCGCTCATCCCCGTCGATCAGAGTCGCTCGGTCTCGTTCGCGACGAAGCGCTTTCCTCGAAACCACGCTCCGTACGCGGTCGGTGAGGTCATCTTCTCGCACGAGACGCACGAGTTCGTCGACTGCGCGACGTGTCACTTCGGCACGACCGAGCCCGGCGTCGTCAGCGCCGTCAAGCTGCCGTCGATGGCGCTCTGCTTCGACTGCCACGAGGGCGACACGGCTTCGGACGAGTGCATCACGTGCCACCTCGAGAACCGCGAGGGGCGCAAGCCTCGTTTCCACGACGGTCAGTGGGTGCATCACCACAAGATGATGGCCGAGGAAGAGCGCTACAAGTGTGCGCTCTGTCACGAGGAAGAGAGCTGCGAAGGCTGTCACGCGACGCGCATGCCAGTCTCGCACACGCCACGTTGGATGCGTTCGACGCACGGACGTATGGCCGCGCACGAGCGAGAGGACTGCGCGACGTGCCACCGCAGCAGCTTCTGCGAGAACTGTCACAGCCAGCCGCCGCCGGACCACACGCCCATCTTCATGGGCATCATCGATCCTGGCGGGGGAATTCGCGCGGGGCATCGTCAAGCGGCGCTCCTCCGTGGGCGATCGTGCCTGACGTGTCACTCGTTCGAGCAGGCCTGCAAGAAGTGTCACGGGTGATCTCATGAGCGTCGCCCGACTGATCCTCTTGCAGCTTCTCGCCCTCCTCGTCTGCGCGACCCCCTGTGTTGTCGCTCAGGACGAGGATGATGACGACATCGACTGGTCGCAGTTCGAGGCGATCGGTGACGACGACGACGACGACGACGACGAAGAAGAAGATGACTTCGACGATGATGACTTCGACGAAGAAGACTCCGAGCCCTTCGGCGCCGGTTTCGTCGAGCTCCTCGACGAGCTGATCGAGGATCCGACGCTCGACGGTAAGATCCGCTTCTTCTACTCGGCGACTTACCGTGGACGCTTCCACGAGTTCGGCGACTTCGACTATCCCTTCCCCGACACCGTCACCCCGGACGACATCGTTTGGGCGCGCGAGCTGCGCCGTCGTCGTGACGACTGGGACGATCACGATTTCGACCAGTACTTCTCGCTCGGCTGGACCGAGTTTCTGACGCCCGACGAGGATTCGTGGTGGCAGACCGTCGACCTCGAAGCGTCCGGCCGCTACTTCAAGGACCTCGACGGCAGCCCGTCGGGCGAAGCGACACTCGGCACGTACGACGCGCTCTCGGGGAACGATGCGCTCCAACTTCACTCGCTCAACGCGCGCGCGGAGTTCTTCGAGCGCCACCTCGAGGTGCGTGCGGGGCGTCAACACGCTCGCGAGGCCGAGTGGATCCACTTTGACGGAGCGCACGCGCGCTTCCGCGGATTGACGATCTTCGGCAAGGAGGTCGAGCTCTCCGCGTTCGGTGGCTCGCGTGTGCGCTTCTTCCGTCGCGCCTCATCCGAGCACGTCGGCATCGGTGGGGCGGCCGTCCGTGTCTGGCCTTGGGAAGGAGGACGCATCCGTCTTTCGGACGTCTACTTCCACGACAACTCGCTCGAGCTCGAGTTCCTGCAGCGGCACAGCCTCGGCTACACGTCGCTCACCTACCGGCAGATCAACGAGGACCCGCAGTCGGTCTGGCTCGACAATCACTTCGACATCGCGAGCACGGGGATGAAGATCGACGTGCGCTACCGCGGCAAGCTCGGCAGCGGCGCGGACGACTACGACTACGACTACACGCGTTCGCGTCGACGCAACGCGACCGGAACGGCCTATCTCTGGTTCGGAGATCTCGCGCCGTACGACGAGATCACGGTCGAGCTCCACCAGTCCTTCCTCGAGTACTGGGGCGTCTTTCTCGGCGGGACCGTCCACCAGCTACGTGATCGCGATTCGCGCGACGAGTGGAACACGGACTGGCAAGAGGCATGGGGCGGGATCGACGTCAACCACGCGCCGTGGAAGGGGTTCACGGGGCGTGCGACGGTCCGCTACATGCACACCGATCTCAGGCGAAGGCTTCTGCGCAACGACGTCGCTACGGTGCTCGCGAACGCGACGCCCGACTTCCAGCCTCAGGACATCACCGGTGACGGAGAGCCAGACTTCCTCGGACTCGAGCTCCTCTTCGAGCAGGACTTCGCCCGGGTCGTCTCGGCGGGCGTGATCGTCGTCTTCCGTGGTTACGACTACCAGAGCAACTTCGCCGTCCTCGAGGACTTCACCGCGACGAGCACGAGCGTCTACGCGCGCTGGAGGGCGACGAAGCGAACCTCGTGGAGCCTCACCTACTCGTACGATCGCGACTTCGAGAAGATCTATCCCGATCTCGAGGCCGTGCATTCGGTGCGCATACAGTTCACGTACCGTCTGCGCTGAGCGTTCGCCTCGGTCCCGATGCGGGTAAGAAGCGGGCCTCTTTTTCGTGCTTTGGCGCATCGAATCCCACACTGCCCCTTTGATGTGGAAACACGATGCGCTACAATTGCCTAACTTGGTCCCGACCTTCGACTTGATCGATTCGAGAGACCGAAAGCAGTCTGGCGAACAATCCCCTCACACGACGTAAATCTGCAACTGATAGAACGATGGCGAAACAAAAGAAGGAAGATCCGGGTGCTTGGAGCCGGTTCATGCTCTGGGTCAAGCAGAACGAAAAGGTTCTGTTTGTCCTGCTCCTCGCCGCGATGGGCTTCACCTTCGCGTTCGGAGACCAGATCAGCCAATTGATGAGCACGGGGCCGTCGGCGGCGGCCATCCCGGTCGGGTTCGGGATAGAGGTCGACCAGGGCGAGCTGCGCACGAAGCAGGACCGATACAACACGGTGCTCCGGTTCTCCCGCCCATACTTCTTCGAGGAGTACCGATTCTTCAATCAGTACTCGGTACGCCCTCGTTACCGAACGCTCCCGTCGACCGACGGCTTCAACACGCGTGACTTGCTCTTCTACAAGGAGGTCGCGCTCAAGGAGGGACTGCGCATCTCGGACGAGGAGCTCGCAGCTCGAATCACGCAGATTTGGCGCATCCGCACTGCGACGATCCGCGCGGCCGAGGCGGTCGGCGATAACCCGCAGGCCCAGCAAGGTCTCGACCTGGAGATCGAGAAGATCTACAACGCCCTCGTCAAGGGGGACGTCTGGGATCCGCAGGACCTCGCGCGCATGGTGAAGGAGTTCGCTCGCGGGATGCGTATCTTGACCTTCGAGGAGACGCTGCGTGATCTCCTCCTCATCGCCGCGCTCGATCGCCACGTCACCGGCGCGATCGCGGTGAAGCCGCAGGACGTCTACGAGGAGTACCGCTCGCGCGGTGAGAAGCGCCAGTTCCGTTGGCTCGAGGCTTCCGTCTCCGAAGACGTGCGAAAGAAGATCGCCGAGTCGGTCACCGACGAAGAGATCGAGAAGCACTTCGAGGCGAACAGCTTCCAGCTCACCGGCGTTCCGCGTGTCAAGTTCTCTTGGCTGAAGGCCTCGCGCGAGGCTTACGAAGCCGAAGTCGAGAAGGAGATCAAGGACGAGGATCTCGAGAAGGATTATCAGGACGAGCGCCATCAGTACCTGAAGCCCGGCCTTTACCCCGAGGCGCAGGCATTCTCGCTCCTCTCGAAGGAGGACATGGCGAAGCGTGAGAACGCGATGTACCAGCCTCTCGCCGAGGTCAAGGACAAGGTCAAGGCGCGCCACATTCGCAAGACCGCGAACTCGCGACTCTCGACGCTCAAGTTCAAGTTACGCAATCGCATCTACCCGACGAAGCTCAAGGACGGCACGAACCGCGTCATCGGCGCGACCGCCGCCTCGTTCGCCGACGTCGTCGCTGACACGCCCGTCGCCACGACGGGTTCGACCGGCTGGATCACGCAGGCGGAAGCGGAGGATGTCCTCGGCGATCTCTACACCGGAGCCGTGAAGACCGAGATCGACTCGTTCTTCACGGAAGCGCGCCAGAACACCACGCTGAGCGAGGCGAAGCAGAAGGCGCTCGCCCGCGAGAAGAGCGTCCGCAGCACGGACGACGACGAGCGCTTCGAAGGCATGCGCGCGATCGATGACTTCTTCGTCTTCTTCTCGGACGTCAAGATTCTCGGCCAGGGTCAAGGAACGATCACGCAGCTGCGCGACGAGGTCATCGATGGTGTCGTCAACGAGCGCATCAACGACGCGATCGCGGCGGCTCTCGAGAAGACCGTCGAGGCTGCGAAGACGACGCCGGTCGATCTCGCCGCCCTCGCCAAGACGTCGATCGAAATCGAGGTCGAGCCTGTCGGCAAGACGAACGCGACGTTCCTCGAGGTCGCCGACGTCGGCACGGCCTTCGTCGCTCGCGGCGGTTCGATCCAGATCGACAAGCCGCCCGAGGATGCGGATCCCGAAGAGGACGTCGACCCGACGACGATCCAGCAGGAGACCCACCCGTCTTCGAGAGCCCTCAACGAAGCGGCCTTCGCGATCGAGAAGGTCGGCCAGCTCGATATCGCCAAGGATAGCGAGAAGGGCCGCACGTACCTCGTCGAGCTCACGCGAACGAAGAACCCCGACCCGGGACGCTTCGAGCAGAGCCGAAAGGGCGTCGAGCGTTCCTTCGTCGACCAGCGCCGTTTGGACGCGTTCCAAGCTTGGCGAAAGGAAGCTTTTGTCAACGCGGGAATCGACCTTGCGGCCGAGGAGACCAGCGACGAGAGCTGATCGAGAGAGTTCGCTCTCGACGAAAAAAATGCCCACTACGGCACGACAGGGCCGGTTTTTAGGGGGCGAGC
>CAYZGY010000427.1:0-7074 GCA_964478085.1 uncultured Planctomycetia bacterium | reverse complement strand
CGACCGATCCCGATCTGCGCATGCCGCCGCCGGAATCCAAGAAGCCGGCTCTGAAGCCGGCGCAGGTGGCTCAGATTCGTCAGTGGATTCAGCAAGGCGCGAAGTACGAAGATCACTGGTCCTTCGTCTCGCCGCGCGGCAAACCGGGGCGCGTGCTGCGCGAGTTCATCGACGAGGAGATTCGTGGGCGGCTCGAGGAGGCAGGTCTCTCACCGCGTCCACGAGCTGATCGGGCGACGTTGATCCGCCGACTCTCGCTCGACCTGCGCGGGCTGCCGCCGACGATCGAGGAGATCGACGCCTTTCTCGCCGACACGTCCGAGGGCGCCTGGGAATCACTGGTCGATCGATTCCTCGCGTCGCCGGAGTGCGCCGAGCGCCTCGCGCTCGAATGGCTCGATGTGGCGCGCTACTCCGACACGAACGGCTATTCCATCGACGACCATCGCGACATGTGGGGCTGGCGCGACTGGGTCGTTCACGCCTTTCTGAAGAACAAGTCCTACGATGACTTCATCGTCGAGCAGTTGGCGGGCGATCTTCTGCCCGAGGCGACAGCCCAGCAGAAGATGGCTACCGGTTTCCTTCGTAACAGCATGAACACCCACGAAGGTGGGACGATCCGAGAGGAGTATCGCGTCGCCTACATCGCGGACAAGATCGACACGGTCTCGACGGCGTTCATGGGGCTGACGATGAAGTGCTCCCAGTGTCACGACCACAAGTACGACCCCATCAGTCAGAAGGACTACTACCGCTTCTTCGCGTTCTTCAACAACGCGTCCGAGAACGGAGGGGGAGCACAGAACGGCAACACCGCGCCCGTCCTTCGTGCCGCCTCTCCGCTCGAGGAGCACACGGCGTTCGGCGATTCCATTCGGATGCGGATCGATCGTCTCAGGTACCTCCGAGCGAATCTCTCCGAGCTGGAGCCGGCGCGCTTCGCCGAGTGGAAGGCGGAGATCCTGGCGAAAGCCGACGCGGAGTCGAAGGCGGGCGAGCGGCGCGCGACGAACAAATTCGTGTTCCCGACGGGTACCCAGCCTCGGTGGATTTGGCCCGAGAAGGTAGGCGCCATCGATCACCTTCTCCTTCGACGGTCCGTCGAGCTCGAGGAGGCGCCCGAGTCCGCCTGGCTCTTCTTTACCTGCGACGACAGCGCCCAGGTCTATTTCAACGGCAAGGCGGTCGGCGAGGTGACGCTCTGGATGGAGCCGAAGACTGTCGACGTCACCGACAAGCTGACGAAGGGCGCCAATCTCATCGGGGTCGAAGCCAAGAACGCAGGAAGTGTCGCCGGATTTCTCGCCGTGTTGCAGATCCAACACCGCTCGGGTGAGGTCGAGTACGTCCTCTCCGATCCGGCTTGGCAGTGGCGCAAGCCTCTCGCGGGGACTTCTGCGGTCGACGCGTTCGCGAAGGCCGGCGACTGGCAGACGCCTTTGTCTCTGGGCAGCTACGGCGTCGGCCCGTGGAAAAAGCTCAAGGGCATCAAATCGCCGGCGGTTTCGCCTTCGGCTCTGGCGGAGATCCTGCGAAAGCCGATGACCCAGCGTAGCGACGTGGAAGCACAGCAGATTTCGACGGCGTTTGCCGCCCAGTCGACGCGCCTCGTTCAGCGTTTCAAGAAGGCGCTCAGCATCGAGGTCGGCGAGCTGGAAAAACGACTGAAGAGTGGCAAGACCAGCGTCATGGTCATGGACTCCGCCAAGCCGCGGAAGAATCGGATCCTGATGCGAGGTCAGTACGACCAGCCCGGCGAGGAGGTCTCCGCCGGCGTTCCGAGCGTCTTCCGGCAGCTTCCTGACGACGCGCCGGCCGATCGGCTCGCCCTGGCGCGCTGGATCGTCGACGAAAGCAATCCTCTGACCGCACGCGTCACGGTCAATCGCTACTGGCAGCTCCTCTTCGGGACAGGATTGGTGAAGACGACGGAGGACTTCGGCGCGCAGGGCGATTGGCCATCGCATCCCGAGCTGCTCGATGGGCTGGCGATCGCGTTTCGTGAGAACGACTGGAACCTTCGGGAGTTTCTGAGAGAGGTCGTCCTGTCGGAAACTTACCGCCGACAGTCGAAGCTCAGCGCGGAGCTTCGTCGTGCCGATCCTTACAATCGCCTGCTCGCTCGCGCGCCGCGCCGGCGACTCTCGGCAGAGCTGATCCGTGACAACGCGTTGGCCATCAGCGGACTGCTCGAGAAGCGGCTCGGCGGGCCCAGCGTCTACCCGCAGCAACCGGATGGACTCTGGCGACAGGTGAGTCACTTCGGATACGGGGCCTTCACCGCGCAGGCCTACTTCCCCGGCGCGGACGAGCACCTGGTTCGTCGAAGCATGTACACATTTTGGAAGCGTACGGCGCCGCCGCCCGCGATGGCCATCTTCGATGCTCCGACGCGAGAGACTTGTGTCGTACGTCGGCTGGCGACCAACACTCCCTTGCAAGCTCTGGTCCTGATGAACGACCCGCAGTTCATCAACGCGGCGCGGGCTTTGGGATCACGTATGATTCGCGAAGGTGGCAGCACGGCGACCGAGCGAATCCGCTACGCGTTTCGACTGGCGACCGCTCGGTATCCCCACTCGAGAGAGTCGCAAATTCTCGAGGCCGGTTTGGATCGTGAGCGAAAACGGTTTCGATCCGATCCGGCCGCTGCTGCGGCGCTGCTCCTCCGAAGCGGCGCGAAGGAAGAGCAGATCGAGCTCGCCGCCTACACGATGACGGCATCCACCATTCTGAATCTCAATGAGACCATCACGAATCAGTAAAGTCGCCACGCGGCGTCAGTTCCTCACGACGAGTCTCGGCACCTTGGCTTACCTCGGTGTGCCGTCTTCGGGAATGCGTGCGTCGATGCAGGCGGGCTTGAAGGATTTTCCGCATCACCGTCCTACGGCGAAGCGGGTTATCTACCTGTTCCAGTCGGGCGGCCCATCGCATGTCGATCTCTTCGACTACAAGCCGGTCCTGGCGAAGCTCCACGGGAAGCCACTTCCGAACAGCGTGCGTGGAAACCAGAGGCTCACGGGGATGACGGCCGGTCAAAGGCAGTTCCTCACGAACGCGCCGATTCGTCCCGTGCTCCCGCGCGGTGAGAGTGGCGTGACGGTCGGAGATCTCCTTCCGTACACGGCCGGCATCGCCGACGACATCAGTCTCGTGAAGTCGATCCACACCGAAGCGATCAATCACGATCCGGGGATCACCTTCATCAATACCGGGTCGCAGATCCCCGGTCGTCCCAGCCTGGGTGCGTGGTGCGGTTTCGGTCTCGGGAGCATGAACGAGAGCATGCCGGCCTACGTGGTCATGATCTCGCAGGGAACGGGGAAGAACCCGGGCCAACCGATCTTCTCGCGCCTCTGGGGGAGTGGCTTCATTCCCTCGAGCCATCAGGGAGTGCAGCTGCGTGGCGGTGGATCGCCGATCCTCTACCTCGAGGATCCTGCCGGCGTCGATCGCAAGAGTCGGCGCAAAATGATCGACGATGTCGCGGCACTGAATCGTCTTCGCTTCGGAGAGACCGGAGACCCGGAGATCGAGACGCGAAACTTCCAGTACGACATGGCGTACCGCATGCAGGAGTCCGCTCCCGAGATCACTGACATCTCCGATGAGCCGGATCACACCTTCGAGCTCTACGGAGAGGACGCTCGGACACCGGGGACCTACGCGTACAACTGCCTCCTTGCTCGTCGCATGGCTGAGCGCGACGTGCGATTCATTCAGCTCTTCCATCGCGGTTGGGATCAGCACAACACGCTGTTGAGGAATCTCTCAGCGCAATGTCGCGATACCGATCAAGCTTCAGCGGCGCTGGTCGTGGACCTCAAGCAACGCGGATTGCTCGACGACACGCTGGTGATCTGGGGCGGTGAGTTCGGCCGGACCGTCTACAGCCAAGGCCATCTGAACTCGGGGCGCGACCATCACGGGCGGTGCTTCTCGATGTGGCTCGCCGGCGGGGGAGTGAAGGGCGGCTGCATGCACGGGCAGACCGACGACTACTGCTACAATATCGTCGAGAACCCCGTTCACATCCGCGACCTCAACGCGACGATTCTCCATTGCCTCGGCATCGACGACAAGCGCTTCCAATTCAAGTTCCAGGGCTTGAATCACACGCCGACAGGAGTCGAGGAGACTCACGTCGTGCACGAGATTCTGGCGTGAAACTCGCCTCTCAGCAGGCCATTCGCGCTACTGCGGTTTCTCCTCCAAGATCTGGATGAGATTCCCGCAGGTGTCGTCCAGGACAGCCAGGGCAAACGTTCCATGGTCGACAGGCGGCTGGGTGAAGCGAACGCCCGCAGCGACGAGACGTTCGTGCTCTGCGTGAATATCGTCGACGGCGAGAGAGAGGAACGGGATTCCGTCTGCGACGAGCGCACTTTTGAAGGGGCCCGCGGCCGGGTGGTTATCCGGTTCCAGGGAAAGCTCCATGCCATTTCGGTCGGCCGGTGAAACCACGGTGAGCCAAGAGAGCTCTCCCATCGGAATGTCCATCTTCTTCTCGAAGCCGAGGACTTCGGTGTAGAAACGGAGGGCCTTTTGCTGGTCGTCGACCATGACGCCGGTGACGTGGAGTCTCATAGTGGCTTTCCTGATCTCGTCTGCTGTGAGATCGCGTGACGCGATGACCTGATCTTATGGCATCCTGAGGGCCCACTGACGAAAGGAATCAGGAATGGCACGAATCGTCCCTATCCTCATTTGTGCTCTGTGCACCTCGGCGGCTCACGCTGATCAGGACAGAAAGCCGAACGTCGTCTTCTTTCTCGTCGACGACTTGGGACAGCGCGATGTGGGCTGTTACGGCAGTCGATTCTACGAGACGCCGGCGATCGACCAATTGGCGCGCGAGTCGGTATTGTTCGACAACGCCTATTCGACCTGCCACGTGTGCTCGCCCAGCCGAGCCAGCATCTTGACGGGGAAGTACCCGGCGCGTACCGATCTGACCGAGTGGCTCCGCGGACGCCCCGAGCGCAGTTTCGAGAAGCTGCACGGCGCCGAGAAGTTGATGGCCTTGCCCGACGAGGAGATCACGCTCGCAGAAACGCTGAAACGCCATGGATACGCCACCGCGAATTATGGAAAGGCGCATCTGAGCAAGGACCCGAAGACCTACGGATTCGATGAAGCCATCACCGGCTGGGTACGTTCCTACTTCCATCCCTTCTCCCCGCAGTACGCGCGAACCCTTCCGGCGAAGGAGGGGGATTACTACACGGACAAGCTCACGGACGCCGCGATCGACTTCATCGAACGAAACAAGGACCGCCCGTTCTTCGTTCACCTCGAGCATTTCGCGGTGCACGACCCGATCCAGGGTCGCAAAGATCTGGTGCAGAAGTACCGCAAGAAGCTCGCCTCGATGCCGAAGCAGGACGGCCCGGATTACCTCCTCGAGCCGAATCCCGATGGACCGCCTCTGTCGGACGAGGATCTGAAGTCGCTCGAGAGCGATCAGAGTGTCCGAAATGCTCAAGAAAAGCGCGTCTGGTGGGTGAAGCAAAAGCAAGACAACGTCGAGTTCGCTGGCATGGTCGAGGCGATGGATGAGAGCCTTGGCCGCATTCGGGTGAAGCTCGAGGAGCTCGGACTCGAGAAGAACACCATCGTTATCTTCACAGCCGACAACGGCGGCATGTCGGCCTCCAACCAGTATCTCGAATCGAACAAGTCTCGCGAGGCGCTCGACCGACGCTTCGCTTCGTCGAACCTGCCGCTCCGCGGGGCCAAGGGCTGGAACTACGAAGGCGGCATCCGTGTACCGCTGATCGTTCACTGGCCGGGAACGACGAAGCCGTGCACCAAGTCGCACGCGATCGTCACCGGGACCGACTTCTACCCGACCTTGCTGCAGATGCTCGGCCTCCCCGCCATGCCCGAGCAGCACGTCGACGGCAAGAGCTTCGTGTCCGCTCTCGAAGGGAAAGCCCACGAACGCGGAGCGATCTATTGGCATTTTCCGCACTACAGCAACCACGGCTACCAAAGCCCGGGTGGAGCGATTCGCTCCGGCAGATACAAGCTCCTCGAGTACTACGAGAACGGCTCGGTGCAGCTCTTCGACCTCGAGAACGACATCGGCGAGCGACGCGATCTGTCGACAGCGAAGCCTGACGTCACGGCGAAGCTGCTGAAGATGTTGCAGGACTGGCGCCAAGACATGGACGCCAAGATGCCGAGAGTGAAGACGGCCGAGAGCCGACGGAAGCCACGACCGGTCGTCAGCAAGAACCTGCCGGCCGACGTCGAGAGGTTCGCTCCGGGCTGGAAGGTTCGCGATTGGGGTGGCCCCGGAATGAGACCGGGGCTGCGTGCCGAATGGAAGGGTCGCAAGAACGTGCTTCTCACGCATCCGCTTAGCCGGGAAGTCCCTTGCGTTCTGTCGCGCGAGTTCACGGTGCCTTCCGGAAAGAGGACGCATCTCGAGTTCGCGGTCAACAACCACCCCCGAGGCGACTGGAAGCTCACCGTACGTGTCGACGGGCAGGAAGCTCTCGCGAAATCCATCGAGGACTCCGAGTGGCAGGACTTCCGCATCGACCTGACGAAGCACGCTGGCAAGACCGTCGCGCTCGAGCTCGAGAACCGCGCGACCGGTTGGGCCTTCGAAGCGGGCTATTGGAGTCGGATCGCGGTGGTGTCGAACTGATCGGATCGCAGCGACCGCTCAGATCGAGTTGCCGTCGAGGTCGAGCTCGCGATTTGCCTCGAGCATTCGCAGCGCCGACTCGAAGCTGCGGAGTCGCTTCGGGTCAGGGTTCCTCTTCTCGAGCTCCCTCCGGCGATAGCCCTCGACCTCTTTCCGTCGGGCTTGCCGCATGTCCTCGACGTCTTCGGCATCGACGTCTTTCAGATACTGAAGAAGTCGCTTGTGTAGGTCCTTCGGGCGACTCGGCAGCTTCTCCTTCAAGTCGTTCTGCTCGCCGATATCTTCCGCCAGATTGTCGAGACGGTACTCGCCGCTGTTCAGGCTCATCACGAGCTTCTCGTCACCGTCGCGGATGCCGGAGAGCGTTCTTTCTATCACGGCCGAGAAGTAAAGCGGTTGCTGCCGAGAGC
>CAYZGY010000426.1:0-7102 GCA_964478085.1 uncultured Planctomycetia bacterium | reverse complement strand
AGAACTCGACACCGAGCCCGAGCTCGAGGCTTCTACTTGCCCCTGTCCGTGTTCGCGGCCACGATGCGTGATGTCCGGAGACACCAGGCGGAAGACGCGAGAATGAACCGAAACTCGAAGCTACCAGCAAGTATCGCCGGAGTTCTGCTCGCGACGATCGCTGGGGTGATCGTCATCGCCTGGACGGACCTCGACTCGTCCTCGGACCCGCCCTCCGAAAGGCGCGAGAAGAAGACCAAGAAGAAGAAGCACGATCCGAGCATCAGCTTCTTCGCCGCCCATCCGGTCGTCCGGCTCGACATTCAGGTCGAAGAGCCTCATCTCTCCGAGCTCCTGCGTGACGACCGCACGTACGTTCGCTCGACCGTTCGCGAGCTCGACCCGACCGGCGGCGATGCGGAACCGACCGTCTATCACGAGGTCGGCATCCACCTCAAGGGCGCGCGCGGCAGCTACCGCCCGTTCCACTCCAAACCGGCGCTTACGCTCAACTTCGACAAGTTCAAGAACAAGCAGAAGTTCCACGGAATCGACAAGCTCCACCTCAACAACTCCGTCCAGGATCCCAGCTTTCTTTGCGAGTTCATCTCCGGCGAGCTGTTCCAAGCAGCCGGCGTCCCGGCGACCCGCGTCGCGTTCGCGATCGTGACGCTGAACGACCGACCACGCGGGTTCTACGTCCTCAAGGAGGGATTCGATCCCACGTTCCTGTCCCGCCACTTCGAAGACAAACGCGGGAATCTCTACGACGGCGGCTTCCTCAATGACGTCGACGAGGGGGTCGAGAAGACCTCGGGCACGGGCCCCGACGACCACTCGGACCTCGACCGCCTCGTCGACGCCGCATCGATCGACGACCCCGACCGTCGGCTCGCGGAGCTCAAGAAGGTCCTCGACATCGATCGGTTTCTGTCCTTTGTCGCGGTCGAGACGTTGACGTGGCACTGGGACGGATACGCGATGAAGACCAACAACTACCGCATGTACAACGATCCGACGAGCGGTCAGTTCGTCTTCCTGCCTCACGGCATGGACCAGATGTTTCGGAACCCGCGGGCACCGATCGTTCCTCACGCCCGAGGGTTGGTCGCGCG
Source organism: uncultured Planctomycetia bacterium (assembly GCA_964478085.1). Classification (GTDB taxonomy): domain Bacteria; phylum Planctomycetota; class UBA8108; order UBA8108; family UBA8108; genus CAYMLL01. The sequence goes on along the minus strand of CAYZGY010000426.1, from coordinate 6,008 downwards.
CGCGGTCCTCTCGACGGAGGTCGGTAGCGAAGCGTATCAGAGACGCGTCGCGGAGCTCGTCGATCGCATCTTCACGGCCGAGGCGCTGACGAAGAGAATCGACGAGATCGCTCCGACGATTCGGGAAGCGCTTGCAACGCTTGACGAACATGCCGCGCGGCGCCACGATTCTGCGGTGGCGGACCTACGCCACCGAGTCGCCGAGCGCACGCGCGCGGCGCGCGAGTATCTCGGAAAATAAAGAGAAAACCGAACGTGTCGAAAACGAGACCCATGCCACGATCCACTCACTTGCTCCCCAAAACGCCCCTGATGGCCTGCGCGCTGACACTGGCTGTTGCCCTGACAGTTGACGCCGGTGACTGGCCTCAGTTTCGCGGTCCCGGGAGCAACGGCATCTCCGATGCCAGGAACCTGCCGACAACCTGGAGCGAGAGCGAGAACTTGCGCTGGCGCGGCGAGCTTCCGGGTGCGGGCGCGGCGAGCCCGATCGTCGTCGCAGGCCGCCTCTACATCACGTGCCACAGCGGTTACGGAAAGTACGTCGAAAACTCGGGCGACATGGACGATCTCGGGCTTCACGTGGCCTGCGTCGATCCGGCCAAGGGTAAGATCGTGTGGGACTCGAGAATCGCTCCGACACTGCCGGAATCGGAGGATGTCCGAGATCACGGGTACTCCGCCCCCACCCCGGCGAGCGACGGAAAACACCTCTACGTGTTCTTCGGTAAATCCGGCGTCTTCAAGCTCGACCTCCAGGGCAAGCAATTGTGGCAGGCCGACGTGGGTAGTGGCACTCATCGCTGGGGCTGCGGCACGTCGCCCGTCCTCTTCGAGAATCTCGTCATCGTCAACGCGAGCCCGGTGGCCGTCGGCGAGAGCCTCTATCTGCGTAGCGATCGCTACCTCTACTGCATCGGCAAGAAGGGATGGTTTCGATGAAGACCTCACTACGCGTCGCGACGATCGCACTCTTCACGTCGGCTTTCTCCGCGCCTCTCGAAGCCGAGGAGATCCCCCTGCTTCCTGTCACGGGAGGCATCCATTGGGTCTACGACTACGAAGAGGGCAAGAAGATCAGCAAGAAGAGCGGAAAGCCGATGTTCGTCGTCTTCCGCTGCGAGAGGTGAGCGGACTGCGCCAAATTCGACGGGCAGGTTGTCCGTCAAGATGCTGAGATCCGTCGCTTGTCGAAGAGCTTCGTCTGCGTTCGCGTTCAGTCGATGAACGGCGTGAACATCGATCTCTTCCAGTTCGAGTACGACCTGACGTGGATGGCGTTCTTCATGAACGGGGAGGAGCAGCTCTACGCTCGCTACGGCGGGAGGGCTTCCAGCAGCCCCGAGTCCCACTTGACCAAGAAGTCCCTCGTGTCGGTCATGAAAGAGGTGCTGACTCTGCACAAAACCGGACGGGTGCAGGTCGATCCGAAGAGATCCGGGAAACGAAAGACTCCCGAGGACATTCCGACCATGAAGTCGATGATGGCGAAACGGAAAGGAAACAAGTGCATCCACTGCCACGACGTCAAGGTGGCCCGGCTGAAGAACGAGATACGCCTGGGCCGATTCGGGCGAGACATGATCTACACCTATCCGACTCCGGAGGCTCTTGGCATCGACCTGGATCCCGACGAGCAGCGAAAGGTGAAGTCGGTTACGCCGGGGTCGATCACAGCCAAGAGCGGCGTCAAACCGACTGACACCATCGAGTCGGTCGGCGGAAAGCGAGTCCTCACCTTGGGAGACTTCTCCCGAATTCTCGAGACGACACCCGAGAAGGGCTCGTTAGCGATCCTGGTCCGCCGCTCCGGAGGTGTCCGCAAGATAGACGTCCCGCTCTCCCCCGGCTGGAGGAAAGCCGAAGACCCCTCTTGGCGAGAGTCGACCCACGTGGCCGGCCCGGGCGGCGGTTTCTGGGGCAAGCGCGTCAGCGCCGAGAGAAAGCGGAAGCTCGGGCTCTCGAAGGACGCCCTGGCTTTGATCGTCACGTTCATCTGGGGAAAGCACGCGAAGAAAGCCGGGCTGAGGCTCAACGACGTCGTTCTCGCCGTCGATGATCGTCGAAACGACATGTCGATTCGAGCCATGCATGCGTATCTCCACATGAACAAGAACTACGGCGATGTCATCCCCATCGTCGTGAGGCGTGGCGGCAAGCGGCTCGAGCTGAGCATGAAGCTGCCGTCCGCACCTCCGCCGCCATGATGCAGAGAAGCTCCCTTGCGTTCGTTCTCGACTCCTCCCTCCTGCTCATGAGATCACTCAGAATCTTCGTGTCATGAATTCACGGCAGACAATAACCCGACTCATCCTCTTGCCCCTCTGCCTCGCGACACTGTGTTTCGAATCCGAAGCTCAGGCGCAGAGAAGAGGACCGAAACCCAACGCGCCCGTGCCGAAAGAGAAGCTGCTGAAGCTGATCGGCGAATACAAGGGCGCCAGGCTCAGTCGAGACGTTCGTATCCTCTGGCTTTCGGGGCCGGAAGACCATGGGGGCGGCGAGCACGATTACATCCGCATCCAAGAGCTGTTCGTCCCGATGCTCAAGACCGTTCCACGGGTGACGGTCGACGAGGCCTTTCAGTTCCCGACGCAGGAGCAGTTCGATCAGGCCGATCTGTTGATCCAGTTCCTGCACATGCCCGACCTGACCGACAAGCAGCTGGCGATGTACCAGAAGTTCGTCGACGACGGAGGCCGAGTCGTCTCCATCCACGAGTCCTGCATCATGCGCCCGGTCGAGCGCGCCGAGAAGTACGCCGGTTGCATCGGCGCTTCTTGGAAGGGAAACAAGCATTCGCGGTGGAGTAAGTTCAACCACGACCACCCGCTCTTCCTCGATACGAAACACCCCGCGTTCGTCGGTCTCCCCCGGTCCGTGCTTCTCAACGACGAGTCGTACTGGAATCTGCTGGCTCGCGACAACGTCAAGGTCATCGGCGCCGTCGCCCCGAAGGCTGCCAAAGACACACCGTCATTCGCCGACGTGCTCGAGGGCAAAGGCGTGCGCGGCTACGCGTTCTGGACCTACACCTCGGGCAAGGGCCGTGTTTTCGGCACCACGACCGGTCACTACACTTACACGTACTACGACCCGATGTACCGACTGATCCTGCTCCGAGGCATCGCGTGGGCGTTGGATGAAAAGCCGGCGCCCTTCATGCCGCTGGTCTTTCACGGCATCACCGACGAGAAGGGACTTGTCGGCACGACCGACAGGATGATGAAGTACCGGAATCGGAGAACGTCGAAGTCGAAGTCGAAGTCGAAGTAATGCGTTACTCGTCGACGAGCTCGATCATCAGCACAGCGTAGATCTGAAAGCTCTCCTTGCCATCGGCCCCCTCCTCGTCATCAGCGACAGAAAACGAACCGGATGCGATGAGCTCGAGCTCGGACTCTCCGGGGGGAAACAGCGGTCCGGGCTCATTTCTCGTGTCGGACGGACCGTTCCAGTTCCGCCCGTCCCACGCCACGCTCACAGGGAAGTGGCCAACCTCGAGCTCCGCCGCGATCTCCCAGCCCCTGGAACTAATGCCGAAGTCGCAGCGGCAGTAGGACTGTCCGTCGCCCACGATGCGCTCGATCACCGAGAGCGAGCTTACCTGAGCGACGCCGCGACAGGCCAGCTCAGGGGTGAGGTGCACGCGAATCTCGCCAAGGTCCTTCTCCACGACGACGTCGTAACGAAGCTCGATCCCTGCGGCTGCTTCGGCGAGTGTGTAACGACACGGCTGTTCGGGAAACTCGATCCGAACTCCCTCGAGATTCGAGTAGCTCCGAGCCGCCCCGCACCCGAAGTCTCTCTGTGGGCAGGAAGCCGGGACGCATTCGCCCTCGACGCACTCACCACCGTAGGGACACGCACCGTCGGGCGAGTCGGCCGAGCACGATCGCGGATTCCCTCCTCCGAGCTGGAGACCGGAGAATCTCGCAAGGAGGTTGGGGAGGAAAACACCGTCGCTGACATCTTGGCGGCCATCCGCCTGCACGTCGCCTCGCCGGAACGCCACCTCACAGTCGACGGCACGCAGGTACGGAGAGAACGACTACGATCCCGAGAATACGGACGCGGTGAAGGTTCGCATGAGCCAGCTCCGCGAGAAACGATCAAGGCGTGTAGTACGTCGGAGTTCCAGGACCTACCGGGAGACCGAGGACGAAGACCCAAAGATAGAAGAGGATGATCCACCCGATGAGAAACGCGATCGAGTAAGGAATCATCATCGAGATGATCGTACCGATCCCGATCTTCTTGTCGTAGCGCATCGCGAAGGCCAGAATCAGTCCGAAGTAGCTCATCATCGGCGTGATGATGTTCGTCGTCGAATCTCCGATGCGATAGGCGGCCTGAATGACCTGAGGGCTGTACCCGACGCTCATCAGCATCGGGACGAAGATCGGCGCCGTGACGGCCCACTGAGCCGAGGCGCTTCCGAGCATCAGGTTGACGCAACAGCACATCAGGATGAACGGGATGAATACCGCCGGGCCGGTGAGATCCCACTCCTTGAGGAAGTCGGCGCCGACGACCGCCGTGATGGAGCCGAGGTTCGTCCACTTGAAGAACGCGACGAACTGCGCGGCGAAGAACACGAGCACGAGATAGAGCCCGAGCGAGCTGATCGCCTTGGCCATGCCGTCGATCACGTCCCGGTCGGTCTTCATCGAACCGGTCACGCGTCCGTACACCACACCCGGGACCGAGAAGAAAATGAAGATCAACGCGACGACGCTCTTCAGCATCGGGCGGAGGTCCTGGACGATCGTCTCGTTCTCGGCGGGGTCGCGAAACCAGCCGTCCTCGGGAATCGTCATCGCCAAGAGGCCGCCGAGCAAGACGAGCACGGTCAAGCCGGCCAACTTGAGACCGCGCCTCTCCGTCGCCGACAAGGCCCCCATGTCCTTGGTCGCCTCGGCGATTCCTTCCTCCGCGCGGCCGGGGTCGTACCTGCCGAGCTTCGGCTCGACGATACGGGTCGTCACCAACGTACCGACGATCGTGATCAGGAACGTGCTGAGGACCATGAAGTAGTAGTTCGCCGTCGGGAGGATCTCGTGCTCCTCACCTTGCGCGTACGTGGGATCGATGAGCGTCGCCGCCTCGGTCGTGATGCCGGAGAGGAGCGGATCGACCGTCCCGATCAAGATGTTCGCGGAGTAGCCCCCGGACACCCCGGCGAAGGCCGCGGCCAATCCGACGAGCGGGTTGCGTCCGACCGACTGGAAGATGACGGCGGCGAGCGGGATGAGCAGGACGTAGCCCATCTCGGACGCGGTATTCGAGACCACGGCCGCAAAGACGACGACCATCGTCAGCAAATTGCGCGGAGCTCCGAGCACGAGTTGGCGAATCACCGCGCCGAGCAAGCCCGAACGCTCAGCGACTCCGACCCCGAGCAGCGCGACCAGCACGGTACCCAACGGCGCAAAGCCGGTGAAGTTCGTCACCAGGTTCGTGCCGATGCGTCGAATCCCTTCGGCATTGAGCAGGCTGACGGCTCGAATGACGCCATCCTCCGCGCGCCCTTTGGCTCCCTCGGGACGCGGATCGTCCACCTGCCATTCGTAGTGGCCGGCGACACCCGACAAGAGGAGGATGCCGACGCAGATCAACGCGAACAAGGTGACGGGATGGGGAAGGAGATTGCCGAGCCACTCGACGAGGTCGAGAAAGCGAGCGAACAAACCGCGACGGGGCCGGTCTTGGTCGGGAAGCGGGGAGTCGGGAGTCGTCATGGTCCTCTACGGTAGATGATCCGCGCCTAATCTCAATGCCCATTCGAGACCGTGATGTCGGGTAGTACTGCTTTCGAGGTGCAGCTCGCGCGGTAGAATGACCGCCATGGCAACGCGCAAGGAAACCAAGCTCCGTCCTCCTCACCGGCGTCGGCGTTCTCCTAGTCGCCTTGGCCGCGCTCTGGCTCGGCTGGCCTCGGCTCGTCGCCTGGTACGAGTTTCGCCCGCGGTTCGATGCTCTCGGAAAGAACGCGCAGGGCCGCCGCG